>DAOTXI010000350.1:0-11859 GCA_034435475.1 Anaerolineales bacterium | reverse complement strand
TGGGTGGACGATGCCGGGGTCGAGAAGGCGGCAAGCGCATTGCGTGAAGTTCTGGGTTGATGGTTATCTCGGATTGCCAAGAATCAGTTTTTCGAATTGAGCGACCATCTCCGGGTCGAATAATTTTCCCGCTTCTCCCTTGATGTAATCCAACGCTTCCTGCTGCGAAATTTTCTGGCGGTAGGGGCGCTTGCTTGTCAGCGCGTCGAAGGTATCAACCACTGCGAACAAGCGCGCGAGTTCCGGAATTTCACTGCCTTTCAACCCTTCCGGATACCCGGACCCATCCCAGCGTTCCTGGTGAAAACGGATGACCGTGATGGTATCTTCAAGGAAGGGAATGCCGTTTACGATCTTTGCGCCGATGTCGGGGTGGAGTTTCATGATCTTCCATTCATCTTCCGTCAATGGACCGGGTTTGTGCAGGATGGTATCGCTGATGCCGATCTTGCCGATGTCGTGGAGCAGCGCGCCTCTTTCTAGGATTTTGAGCTGGTCCTGCGGATACCCCAGGCTTTCTCCCAACCTGACGGCGAGTCGCGTCACGCGCGAACTGTGACCTTCCGTCTCCCGGTCGCGCGCGTCGAGGGCGGAGGTCAGCGAGGCGAGGGTCTGGTCGTAGGTGGTTGCGAGGGTATCGTATGCCGCTTTGATCTCCTTCGCCTGCCGCCGCGATTCGACCAGCAGGAGCGAGCGTTCCAATGCAATCGCCGCCTGGTTGACAAGCGCCTGCAAGTCGTTGGGGTTTGCGCCGGATGTTTTCGCGGGGTCATCGTAAGAATCCATCCAGATCGCTCCATAACTGCGGATGGGGGTTTGAATGGGCAGGCAGGCTCGTTGGATGGATTGCTCCTGCGATATGTATATGACCTGCCCGGAAGCGACTGCTTCCAGGATGAGGCTGATCGGATGTTCCGCCTGGATTCGGCGCCCTTCTTCATCAATTAAGACTTCGGCAAGGACGGAGTGATCCTGATCGAGTAAAACGATACCGGTTGAGAGGTTTTGCGTCAGCTTATGCGCGGTCTGCGCTATATCCGATGCGGCATCTTCGATATTTTCCGCCTGGATGATCTGGTTGCTCAACCTGTATAGCAGGGAGGCAATGCGCAGGGAGGAGCGCAGTTCCTGCTGGAGCCATGCGCTTTCGAACGCGCCTGCCGCCTGGATGGATATCAGTTCGGCAAGCGACTCGTCGTTCTCTGTGAAGAAAGTCTCGTTTTGTTTTCCGAAGGCAAAGATCGCCCCGATGTTCACCTGATGCCAGCGAATGGGGATGACAAGCAGGCTGCGCAGGGAGGGGGCGTCCAGTTTCAGGTTGGACGTCTTTTCGTATTTCCTTACATCGCGGATGCGAAACGGCTGGATGGCATTCAGGATAAACCCGGTGAATTCAGTTGTTGCCAGGGCGTCTGTCAACGATTCAAAAAGAAGATGGGCTTTTCCAGAAGAGGCTTGTTGAATTAAGTTCCGTTCCTGCCCAAGCTGCATATAGATGTGGGTGAATTTTGCCTGCAATATTTCACGCGAACTCCAGGCAACCTCGCGGGCGGTCATTTCCGGGTCGAGGGCGGAGGTTAATTGGCTGCCGGTTTGCACGAGCTCCATCAGGCGGTGATGTTGGGCCGAGCGGTCCCAGGCGCGGGCAAGTTCCGCCGCCGCCTTTTCCGCCATGCTAATTTCGATGCTGTTGAACGAATTTATCTTTTCACTGTGGATGGTGACGATGCCGGTAATGTGTCCATGCATGATCAGCGGGATGATTACGGCGGAAAGGTCCGCCCCCACTTTTTCTAAAAAGACGCAGTTCGTTTCGACCCGCGTGTCGTTGACGATCTGTGTTTTTCTCTGCCGGTGCGCCCGCCCCAAGACGCCCAGTGCGGCATTTTGCCTGTGCTCAGATCGGATGAAGCCATTGTGTCGTCCGGCTGAGGCTATGAGGATGAATTCTTCGGAGTCGGAATTATGCTGAAACACCGTTACGAGCGAGCAATTAAGGGCGCGTTCGAGAGTGTTTACCGTCAACTGGGCTGAGACGGGCTGGTCAAACTGGCTTTCAAGGTGCTGGCTGAGTTCAAGCAGAAGAGTCAATTGCGCATTTTGTTTTTTCTCCGCCGCCGTCTGTTTTGCGAGGAGGGCGATCTGGTCCGCCTGAATCCGTCCGCGGATTCCCTTTGGTGTCATAACGAAGGGCTTAACATACCGTTCAAGTCGGTCGCTCCAGTTGGAGGCTTTGTCGTTGGGCGTGTCCGTATCCCCTGCCCAGAAACTTTCGCCCTCAGTCAACTCTGTCATCAACCCGTTGGTCGTCATGATGACCGTAGTGACCGCATAGTAGACCATTGAAGAGAACAAAAGAAAGAAAAGCAGGCTTGCTTCTCTTGCCGAAAGGAACGATGTTGGCAGGTTTAACAAGGGGTCAAGGTTGAAAAGCAATGCTCCTAAAAATGTCAATAACGCAATCTCGCTGACAAAGCTGATGGATACCATTCGTCGGCTGAGTACATCTGTTTCAGGAATGACAATTCGTTCCCAACGGATGAGGCGTTGAGATAGAAGCATGGCAACGATGGCGGCTGGCGCGATCAGGTTGTCTGATCCCTCATGCAGGATTGCAAGGATGCTAAATGCCGTCCAGGGTATTGCTTGCAGGGAGCTCAGAGCATACTCCATTCTGTGTGTGGGGAAGGCGATGGTGATTCCGCCGAGAAACGCGGTCAGAATAAACCCTGCCGCAAGGATAAGAGCAAACAGTGGATGCCAGGTCTGCTGATATTCCAGCCCTGTGGTCGCAAGGATGATGCCCGCCATGAATGAAATAAGGGATGCGGTCAGCCGGGTGAGGTCCATGGAAATGGGATTTCCCGTTGCCCGCATCAAAGTGGTAATGCCTAATGTCATCCCTGCGAGCGCAACGGCTGCCGCGCCAATGAATTGCCCGGAGCGCAACGTTAGCGCCGCGGCGAACATCATCGCCACCGAGGCCAGTCCGCGAATTAGCAGCTCGCGCCGTGCTTTAAACTTCCAGACGCGCCCTGTTTGGAGAGACAGCGCCAGGGCAAAACAGGCCATTCCCAAAAAGGCGGGGTAGCCAGTCAGATAAAGGTTCGCGTCCACTCCCAGGAGGTCTGGCGCAAGGAATAAAACCAGCCCATATCCTTCCAGCAGGAGAGAAATGAACAGGTTGAAATTTTTGTCGTTGGGGGATTCCATGTGGGCGGAGGATAGCACAAGTGGGCTATTTCATCTACCCTTTTCGATAACCGTTAAGCGCTGTATTCTTTGACGTTCGGTTTGAAATGCCCTCCTCTTATATCTGATATAATCTTGTGCGCGAACCGCTAATGGGGATGCGCTGTATTCAATTTCAAGTCATAAGGTCATGTCCATGCAAAAATTCATCACCCTTGCTCAAATAGACGAAGCCGCAGATGAGATTCGCCGTCGGGTTTCGATCAAGCCCGGTATCGGAATGATCCTCGGTTCAGGACTTAACGGTCTGGCTGATTCCGTCCAGAATCCGATTTTTATCCCCTATACCGATCTGCCACACTTCCCCACTTCAACGGTGTTTGGTCATGTTGGGCGTTTTGTCGTTGGCGAATTAGAAGGCAAACCTGTTATCGTCATGCAGGGCCGGATTCATTACTACGAAGGCTACAGCATGGGGGAAGTCACCCTTCCTGTGCGGGTCATGCACAGGCTTGGCGTTCACAGTCTGATCGTGACCAATGCTGCGGGCGGCGTCAATGCAGAATTTGTTCCTGGCGATGTGATGTTGATCACCGATCAGTTGAACTTGATGGGCATGTCCGGTCTGAACCCGTTGATGGGACCAAACCTTGATGAAATCGGTCCGCGATTCCCAGACATGAGCCAGCCTTATGACCGGGAGTATTGTGCGCTTGCCCGGGCTGTGGCAAAGGAAAATGGATTGACCCTTCGCGAAGGCGTTTATGCCGGTCTAAGCGGACCTTCCTTTGAATCGCCCGCTGATTTACGCTTCCTGCGCCTTGCCGGGGCGGATGCGGTGGGAATGTCCACTGTACCCGAGGTGATTGTTGCTCGTCACGGCGGGATGCGCGCCCTGGGTCTTTCCGGGATCAGCAACAAAGCCAACCTCGACGGATCCACCATCACTACCCATGAAGAAGTGATCGAGGCGGGCAGGGTCATCACACCGAAGATCGAAACGATTGTGCGGGGTATCCTCCGCGGAATATAATCACAACTTCCAATGGCAGACCTGCTTAAATTCCTCGATACCTACGAGGTCTTGATTTATCTTGTCCTTGCGATTGGGGGATTGTTTTCCTTTCGCTGGCTTTACCGTTCCTGGCGTGAATGGCGGGTCGCCGTCTTCAGCCTGGAGCGGGAATTTTCCTCACGCCGGTTGGGACGCTCCGCTCTGATCTCGGTCATGATTATCCTGTTCTTCTGTTTTGAATTTTCAGTCGCTTCGTTTGTCATTCCCGGTCTGCCTGCTGATTTTTTTCTTGCCACGCCCACCCTCGACCTGATCTCGACGCCGACCGGAACATTGTCGTCAGACTTCATGACTCAGTTTGCCGCGCAGGGTCCTGCGACGGCTCGACCGGGCGTGGATGGATGTATCTCCGGCGAGATCGAGTTGACATTCCCTGAACCGGGCGACGAGATCACGGGGGCGGTCGAATTGACCGGCACGGTCAACATTCCAAACTTTGGTTTTTATAAATATGAGGTTGCGCCAGGTGGAAGCGATACCTGGGCGACCATTGCTGCGGGGCGGGCAGTGATCGTAAACGGTTCCCTTGGTCGTTGGGATACGACCGCCCTGACCCCCGGAGATTATCAATTAAGATTGGTTGTAATAGATAATCAAGGAACAAGCCTGCCTCCCTGTGTTGTGCCGGTGCAGGTTGTTCCTACTCAATGAAAGCGAATTTATATCCATGTCTGAAATCCAGATCCGTCCCACTGTAGCCGCTGACCTGGCGCGTTTGATGGGTATAGACCATTCCATTAAAAGCGAAGCCGTCTGGCAGTTGGAGGTCCGCCGCGAGACCGGGCAGGTTTCGGCGGCATTTCGCGAGGTCCGCCTGCCGCGTTCCATTGAAGTTCAGTATCCACATAATCATTTTTCGCTTGCGGATGACTGGATCAAACGTTCAATGATGTTCACCGCCCTTGTTTCAACGGAGCCTGCGGGATATATCAGCCTGTTGGAGAGGGGAACATCCTCCACGGTCTGGGTTTTCGACCTCGTAACAGACCCGGCTCAACGCCGCCGGGGTGTGGCATCCGCTTTACTGGCGGCAGGACAAGCCTGGGCGGAGTCGCGGGCGCATCGCCGTCTGATCCTCGAAGTTCAATCGAAGAATATCCCGGCTATTCGGTTTGTGCAAAAATCAGGTTTCGAGTTCTGCGGGTATAATGACCGCTATTACATCAACAGGGACGTGGCTTTGTTCTTTGCCAAAGTCCTGAAGTGAGGTAAGGTTTGCGCCTGAAACAGGCGAATTTATTGGAAGGGCAGAATGATTAACGGTTTGCCTGAAACATTGCTGGCGGGGCTCAAGACGATCAATCAGATCCTCACGGCGGGGATTGCCATTATGGCGTTCTCGTTGTTTCTCTATTCACTATCATTCAATTTGCGCGACAGGGTGGCTCGTTCGTTCGCCATTATCCTGCTTTGCGTGGTCGTTGTTTTCACAGCGGAAGCTTTGCAGGACAACACTGTCTCCATTCAAACTCTCGACTTATTAATGCGTCTGCAGTGGATTGGGCTGACATTTCTCCCTGCGGCATATCTGCATCTCTCCGATGCCTTGCTTGTAACGGCGGGACGTCCCTCGCGCGGACGCAGACGCATTGCGGTGCGCGGCATCTACACCTTCTCGGCTGGATTCCTTGTTTTGCTGGCAGTTGGATACTTGCTTGGTCCCATCGTGCCGGAGGGAAGACCTGCTCCGTACCTTCAACGTACGATGTGGACGGAAGTCTTCACGATCTTTTACGTCGCCATTCTGGCTTGGGCAGGGGTCAATTTTGGACGCGCCTACAAATTGATGCTGACCCGCTCGGGCAGGCGGCGCATGTTGTATCTGATGGCTGGCGCGACCGCCCCGGCTTTGGGGTCTTACCCCTACCTGCTTTTTGGTTACGAATTTGCGGCGCGGCATGAGTTCCTTTTCTGGAGCGCGGCGGTTGCCATCAACCTCCTGGTGGGGGCGTTGGTGGTCGTCATGGCGTATGCCGTTGCCTTCTTCGGCGTTTCGTGGCCCGACCGGGTCATCAAAAGCCGCCTATTCAAATGGATCATGCGCGGACCTGTTGCCGCCTCGGCAACCCTGGCATTGATGACCGTGGTACGGCGCGGTGGCGAACTGCTGGGCACTCCCTACAGCGCGTTCGTTCCATTTACCGTTGTCGCATCCGTGTTGTTGATCGAACATGCCATAACTTTTGCCGCGCCCATCTGGGAGCGCTGGTTGTTTTACGGGCGCGATAAAAACGAATTGGAATTGCTTCAAAATGTGGAGGAGCGCCTCTTGACCCAAAGCGACCTCCAGCAGTTTTTAGAATCTGTCCTTGCCGCGGTGCGCGATCATCTGCAATCGCCTTCCGCGTTTGTCGCCGCCCTGGATGATGAGACTCTCCTGCCCGTCGTTGTGGCGGGGAATCGCGCCATGATCGAGCAGGAAAGCCTGACCGAGGCTCTCGACCATGTCAATGGCGATGTTCGTCACGAATTTCACTGGGGAAACTACTGGGTGCTACCACTCTATGCCCGCCGCCGCCCTGAAATGGATCGGGATGAACTTCCGTCCCTGCTGGGTCTGCTTGGCGTGGCAAGAAGTGATGGAAAGTCCGTCATGGAGCATGACCAGCGCGAATCGCTCTGGCTGCTGGCGGAACGCGCCGCGCTTGCGCTCGAAGACCGCCAACTTCAACAGCGCGTTTTCCGCTCACTTGCCGACCTTCAACCCCAGGTCGAAATGATTCAACGGATGCGGGCAGCAAGCCGATATGACTCCCGTGCCGCCCTGAACGCCGCTCCTATTCCACAGGAAGCTGACCTTGCCAACTGGGTCCGCGATGCCTTGACACATTACTGGGGCGGCCCCAAATTCACCAACAATCCACTGACGCAACTGCAGGTGGTGCGCGAACTGGCGGATAAAGAAGACGGCAATACCTCTAACGCGTTGCGATCCCTGCTGCGAAAAGCCGTGGACGAAGTGAAGCCGCGCGGCGACCGTAAATTCACCACCGAATGGATCTTATATAACATTCTTGAGATGAAATTCATCGAGGGGCGCAAGGTGCGCGACGTGGCGTCGAGGCTTGCCATGTCTGAAGCCGATCTGTACCGCAAGCAGCGCGTGGCGATCGAAGCTGTTGCAAAAGCGATCATGGAAATGGAAATGAACCAACTGGAAAGGTAATGTTTATTTACTGAAAACCCGTTTGTGAACCCGGCAGGAATCGAGGGCATGTCGTGTTTTGAAACGGATATTTATCATGGAGGCTGTGATGGAAAACGAAAAAATACTTGTGGAGGGGAACCCCTCTGTTACGGATGAAGGCTGGTGGGAATCTGTTCTGGCGGAGGAAAACCGATATTCCGGGGCGATAATGCGCGGGTCGGGGACCAGGACCGAGGTCCGAAAAGAAGCGGAGAAGGAATCCGCCGCAGATGAGAAGCCGGTGGACTGGCGTCTCATCAAAGACCTTTATATGAACGACAAGATCGTCGAGTTATCGGTTACCGGACATAACCGCGGAGGTTTGCTTGTGGAGGGAGGCGGTTTATACGGTTTCGTGCCTTTCTCGCATCTCATTGAACTGGCTGGCAGGGAAGACCAGCAACGCGCCCAGAACCTTGAACCCTTTATCGGGCGAACCCTGCGTTTGAAAGTGATCGAATGTGTGCCCGAAGATGGGCGGGTGGTCTTCTCGGAACGCGCCGCCCAGAGCGAACCCGGCAAACGCGCCGAGTTATTTCATTCCCTTCATACCGGTCAGCACGCGAACGGCACCGTCACCAACGTGACCGACTTCGGTGTCTTTGTTGACCTTGGCGGTGTGGAGGGATTGATCCATATTTCCGAATTATCCTGGGGGCGCGTGACGCACCCATCGCAATATGTCAAACTTGGCGGCTCCATCGAAGTTCAGGTGCTTGACCTTGCTCCGGAACGATGCCGGGTTGCTCTCAGCCTCAAACGGCTGCTGCCCAACCCCTGGGAGAATGCCGCTTCTGAATTCCCGGTTGGCTCCGTACATCAAGCCACCATTACAAGCGTGCTTTCTTATGGCGTATTTGCAAAACTCGACCAATTCGGTGTGGAGGGTTTGGTACATGCCTCCGAGATCGAACACGACGAACATATTGCCCTCAAGGATCTTCTTTGCGATGGTCAGTCCATTCAAGTGCGCGTCCTTCATCTCGACCCAGCCCATCACCGGCTGGGCTTCAGCATGAGACTCAACTAGGCAATGTCCAATTTCAGCCCCCGGCAGCCGCGCCGCTTCCAACAGGAAGAACTCACCCCGCGCAACGACTGGCTTGAACGCCTTGCCCGCTTTTACACACAGTTTGGGCATTTCCTGCGAGATGCCGCCGGGGTCTCGCTGATCGCTTTTGCGGTCATGATGTTCTTCGCGCTTTGGGGCTGGACCGACGGAGCGCTGCTCGAACTCATATCCGCCGTTCTGACTATCTGGTTCGGATGGGGCAGCGCCTTGATCCTGATTGGAATTGGATATTTCGGATTCTTCCTCCTGCAACGTCATCAGACTCCCCTTCACTGGGGGCGGATTCTTGCCCTTGAACTCGCTTCTCTCTTAACCCTGGGCTTGTTTGCCGCTTCCCAGGGCAACGACCTCTTCCGGGCTGAATCCGGCTTGGACGGCGGGCGACTCGGCTGGGGCATCGTGCGCCTTCTCTGGCAGTACATGGGCAATTTTGCGGGAACATCCGTTTTATTCCTCTTATGGCTGCTTGCTGTTGCAACCGGTTTCGGGCTTTGGGCAAAACTGGAAGCCTGGCTTGTAAAAATAGCAGGCGACCAGGCTCCGGTAATCGTCTCCACGCCTGTGCCAGACCAGCAGAAAGAAACCGAAGCGGCGGTGAAACCGCCCACACCAAAGAAGAAGCCTCAACCTCTCCCGCCTGAATTCCGCACCCAATTGAAAGCGGCTGAAAAGAAACAGGAAAAAGGTGTCAAGCCGCCCCCGCGCGGCGAAGATTTGCCCCCCCTCAGCATCCTGCTTGGCGACTCCGCCACCCGCACAGATGAACGCACGATTAATCAGACGGCGGGTCTCATCATGAAGACTCTTTCCGAATTCGGCATCCCAGCCACAGTGATCGGATATCGAGTCGGTCCATCTGTGACCCAGTTTGCCGTCCAGCCCGGTTTCATCAAAAAAGGGAATGAAGAAGAAGACGCCCAGCAGATGAAGGTGCGCGTGGCACAGATCGCATCCCTTGAGAAAGACCTCGCTCTGGCATTATCCGCCCAGCGTTTGCGTATCGAAGCGCCCGTGCCGGGTAAGCCTTATGTCGGCATCGAGGTTCCCAATACAAATACAACTGTTGTGCGTTTACGCGCCCTGATGGAAACCGATGATTTCTATAAAGTCGGCGCCCCGTTGACAATCGCCCTCGGGCGCGATGTTTCCGGTCATCCGCTCATGGCAGATCTGGCGCGTATGCCGCACCTCCTGATCGCAGGGGCGACCGGTTCGGGTAAATCGGTTTGCATCACGTCCATTGCGGCGTGTCTTGCCATGAACAACACCCCCGAAGAACTCCGCATGGTCATGATCGACTCGAAAATGGTCGAGTTGATCCGCTTCAATGGACTGCCTCATCTTTATGGCAAGGTCGAAACCAACCTCGACCGCATCCTCGGCGTCTTGCGCTGGGTGGTGGTGGAAATGGAACATCGCTATCGCCTGTTGGAAGCCATGCATGCCCGCGATTTGAATTCCTACAATAAAAAAATAACCCGCACAGCGGATGGACAGCCCCTGCCGCGCATCGTGGTGATGATCGACGAACTCGCCGACTTGATGATGTCTGCTCCCGACCAGACGGAGCACAACCTCGTTCGCCTGGCGCAAATGGCGCGCGCCACGGGCATTCATCTTGTCGTCGCCACACAGCGCCCTTCCACGGATGTGGTCACGGGTCTCATCAAAGCCAACTTCCCGGCGCGGCTTGCTTTTGCGGTCGCATCCAGCATAGACAGCCGGGTCATCCTCGACTACACCGGCGCGGAATCCCTGCTTGGGCGCGGCGACATGCTCTTCCTTAATCCCGAAGTCGGCAACCCGGTTCGTGCGCAGGGTGTGTTGATCACCGATATGGAGATCGAACGCCTGATCTCACACTGGCAGAAGAACAGCGATATTCCCGCTGAAGACGTTCCGCCCTGGGAGACTCTTCTCAAAGAGCCCGACGAGGATGAAGATGACGGCTTGGTGGAGCAGGCGGTTTCGATTGTGCGCCAACAGCAGCGGGCATCCGCTTCCATGCTCCAGCGCAGGCTGCGGATTGGTTATCCGCGCGCGGCGCGCCTGCTTGACCAGTTGGAGGCGATGGGTGTGGTCGGTCCCTCTCAAGGCGGCGGCAAGGAACGCGAAGTGTTGATCAGTGAAGAAGACCTGGACGAGAAATCGTAGTACCGACCGGATTACCGACTTATGTCGGTACTACAACCTTAGACAATGAACCCAAAACAAACTTTTTCAGACAAAGCAAGAATCATCTTCAAGGGAATTCTCGACCCCATCGGTGCATTTTTGAACCGATTGGGCTTGACCCCAAACACCATTACCTTGCTTGGGTTGGCTGGGACAACCGTCGGCGCCTATGTCATCGCGCAGGGGAAGATGACAACTGGCGCATTCATCCTGCTTGCCTCGGTGTTGGTCGATGCCTTCGACGGGACGATGGCACGTTTGCGCGGCGAGCCGAGCGATTTCGGCGCCTTCGTTGATTCCGTTAGCGACCGCTACGCGGAGCTGGTCACATTTGGCGGGTTGCTTTATTTTTTTCTGACCCAAAACGATTACCCCGGTGTCGTCGTATCTTTTATTGCGGCGGCAGGATCTGTGCTCGTTTCCTACGTCAAAGCCCGCGCCGAGGGGCTTGGCTTTACCGCAAAGGTCGGCATCCTCACCCGGCTTGAGAGATACATCGTATTGATTCCGCTACTTGTTTTCAACCAGCCTTTTCTTGCAGTTGTTATCATCGCCATCCTGGCGAATATCACTGCCTATCAACGCATCCTGCACGTCCGCGCGCAGGGACGGGAGCGCATCAAGCAGTCGAAGGAATCCGCGGTTTGATGGACGGCGTTTCGCTCGGTCCCCTGCTCCTGAGTTGGAATGGGTTATTAATCGCTTTTGGTGTTTCTGTTGGGGCGTTCATCTCCGCCCTCGAAGCCCGACGGCATTCACACGAGGTTGAACTCATTTACTTTCTCTTCATGCCCCTGCTGATTTGGGGATGGATCGGTTCCCGTCTCTGGCATGTTTTGACTCCGCCTCTTTCCTCCGTTCAACTTGGTCTGACCACCGGGCATTATCTCTCCCATCCGTTGGATATCCTCTCGTTCTGGATTGGCGGATTTGGCATCCCCGGCGCAATTCTCGGCGGGACGATTGCTCTTTGGTTTGTATGCCGAAAAGATGGTCTGCCGTTTTGGGATGTGACAGATATTTTGGCTCCGGGTCTTGCCGTTGCACACGCCATCGGGCGGATCGGGAATTATTTCAATCATGAATTATACGGATTACCCTCCGCACTTCCGTGGGCGATCTTCATTCCACCAGAGAATCGCCTGATCGGTTATGAAC
>DAOTXI010000349.1:0-6219 GCA_034435475.1 Anaerolineales bacterium | reverse complement strand
GCTTCTAACTTACCTGCGCGTGTGGGATTGGGCGGTGACGAACTACTATAGCTTCGACCGCGAGATCTTCCTGCAAACCGAGATCCTCGATACCATCGCGCCCTACTCGCTCACCTTCTGGCTTGGGCAGGCGTTGCTGCCAATTATTGCCGGGTCTATTTTGCTGGCGGCAAAAAACATCAAGAACTTCCGCTATTTGATGGCTGCTGCGGTCATTCCGATCCTAGCCGCCATCATCACGCGCTGGAATTACAACTTTGCCGGGCTGATCGCCTCGATCTCCTACGACCCGTTCACCCCCAACATCATATTGAATTCTTATACTCCCACCTGGGTCGAGTTCTCTGTGGGGACGCTGGTTATCTCCTACTGGCTGCTTGCTTTCAGTCTCGCCGCGCGGTATTTGCCGTTCAGCGCTGGCGGCGAACATCACTAATGAAAACATGAACCATAAAAACGCCCAGAACGGTCTTCAATCGTTCGGGCGTTTTTTCTTGTGTATTCATGGCCAAATTAAGATTGCTGACAGTAACAAAGATGGTGGGATCAAGCAAGAGAGATGAACTCCTTGTAAGATATTGGTGATCAAGACCAATGCCAAGGAGTTCGTCATGTCCATTGTTGTTCTAAAATTGCCAGTTGTCATGCAGAAGACGGAAGGACGACCCAGGCAATGCCCAAAAGGGATACCTTTCAAAGTTGTAGGCAGATTCCGCTCCGGTAGGGCGTGCGTATTCTATGCCGCTTTGGAAACTGTCTTGAACACTGCGAAACTCAACGGTGAGAACGCCTTCCATAAATTGACGCTGTTGATGGATAAGACTGTCTTGCCTCTCCCTTTCAACCAAGTCTTGCGTGAATAGTTACCAGGGTTTTTAATTACGGCAAATCTCATAGAACTGAAAGAAGGGATGCGGGTCGAAGCATCTCTTCTTTTCATAATTACTGGTAGTCAAATTGCCTGCTAATTTTCCCTGCTTTCTTTTGGCTGGGTAAGCGGGATTTGAAGGTAGAAGATGCTGCCTTTTCCAACGACGCTTTCCACCCAGACGCGCCCGCGGTGACTCTCCGCAATGGAATGGACGATGGCGAGTCCCAATCCCGAGCCGGGCTGGGCGCGCGCCTCGCGTTGTTTGCCGCGGTAGAACTTCTCGAACAGGTGCGGAATATCCTCCGGCGGGATGCCGATGCCCGAGTCTTCGATTGCAAAGATCAGGTATTCGGTCTGCGACACAGTGCGGATCGAAACCCTGCCGTTCACGGGCGTGTATTTAATGGCATTTTCCACCAGGTTGTAAACCGCCTGATGCAGCAATGCCCCATCGGCCTCAACGGCGTGCGGCATGTCCTTTGCCAGCTCCACGGCAAGCTGAATTCCCTTTTGCGAAGCCTGCAATTGCAAGGCGCCGGTCACGCGTTCGATGATGTCCAATACCGGAACGTTCTCGACCTGCAAACCGACCCCGAATTCGATCCGCCCGAGGTCGAGCAGGTTGTTCACCAGGCGCGACATGTTCTCGACCCCGGCGACGATCTTCCTGACATATCCCACCTGCTGTTCGTTCAATTCGCCGACCGTATCGAGCATGGTGGCGTACCCGCGCATGAGGGTCAACGGCGAACGCAGGTCGTGGCTGACCGTCGCCACGAATTCCGATTTCATCGTGTCCAATTCCTTGAAGTAGGTTACATCGCGCATGATGCAAACCCGCCCGATCTGCCGACCCTCCACCATGACGGGAGAAGCCGTGGCAAAGTAGGTGCGGCTGTCTGGCAGCAGGATCTCGGTGGATTGCTTTTCGGAGGTGGTGCTTTGCAAAAGAGCCAGCAGGGGGCGCAGTTTGATGACCTTTTCCGTCTCCATCCCGCTCATGGCTTCATCCACACCCTGCCTAAGGGCGGAAGCCGCCGCATGGTTGGCGATCAGCAACCGGTTGTTATGATCCGTCACGATGACGGGATCCGGCGACGAGTTGATGATCGCCTCCAATTGGCGGCGCGAGGCTTCCACGTTCAGGTAGAGATGCGCATTCGCCACCGCCAGCGCCGCCTGCCCGGCAAGCGTGGTCACAAAGCGCACATCCGAATCTGAGAATTTGCGCGGCTGTTCGTAGCCTGCCCATACCGCGCCGTAGTAACGGTTTTCATGGCGCAAAGCCACAGCCAGCAAAGCCAGCGGTTGTGGGTGATCCGGGTCGAGGATTAACTCGCGCGAACGAGTTAAATTCGGCAGGACGATCTTCTCCTGGCTTTGCGCCAGGTCGAGAATCTGATCATCGAGATGGGAATAGATATCTTCCAAACCGCCCAATGAAAAGCGTGAAGGAAGTTCGATGAAGGTATCGGGCAGGATGCTGGGCGAGAGGATGACGCGCACCGATTTTGCCCCCGTGGAAAGGATCGCTTCCAGCACCGGCTTGACCGCATCCTGCATCTCAAGGCTGGATGCCACGCCCTGACTGACCCGCAACAAGCGGTTGCTTTCTTCCAGGCGGGCTTGCAACCCCACGCGCATCTGCTCGAAGGCGCGGCTCAACTGACCGACTTCATCCTCCCCTTTGATCTGCAACGGGTTGTCGAGATTCCCCTGCGCGATGCGGTCCGCTTCCGCGGCAAGCCCTTTCAACGAACCGGTTACCACCCGCAGACCGAACCGCAGGGAAACCAGCGCAACCACGGCGAGAAAGACAGTCATCAAAGCCAGCGGTGTGGCGATGTTCAACGCCAATTGCTGCGCGCGTTGCGCCGGGACGGTCAACACCACCGCCCAGGGACGCCCCACCACCGGATGGTAGTAAACGATCTGACGGGTTCCATCAGGCGCGGTGTTATCGTAGAAGAACGGTTCAGGACCCGCCTGCCCTTCATAGGTTGCGGGCGTTTGCGACTTATCGGAGTGATAGACGATCCGGTTGCCGTCATCCACCAATATGCCCGCTCCGTCGAGGTCGCGCATATTGTCGAGGCTTTTGATGAGCGGCAGGGTGAGCGGATTCGCCTCGATGGTTGTGCGCCCGATCAATACCCGTTGAACCTGCTCGCCTTCGCCGACCGCCACAAGAAAGGAAATCCGCGACGACCCCGCCTCTGAGATCGGTGGAATGGAATAGACCTGGGTCAAGACACCCTGGGTTGCGAACAAAATTCCCGCGTCCTCTTCGGGATAGAGTCTTAAGCCGGGACGTGTGTCTTCGGGATAGACCGCCAGCACATTGCGGGACGACGCCTCCAGCACGATCAGCTGGTCAAAATACGGCACCGACTTGATGCGCGTCGAAAGGATGGCGGTCAGGTCCGAGCCGGTTGCATCCACCATACGCGGATCCGCCGCCAGCTGCGCCGCCAGGTTCTGCCCCGTCTCCAAAAAGAAGGGCACGCTTTGCGCCGCTGATTCACCCGCGCTCGATAAACGTCCTTCCAGCAGGTCGCGGGCGGCTTGCCCTGCCACGACCCATCCGCCGATGAGCAGGGAAAGCAGCAACAATAAAACGAAAGCGCTTACCGAAAAAATGAAACGCGACTCAAGGCTCTTCTCGCCGGGCGAGGGTTGCAGGGATTGTTTGCTGCCCCAATGGGTGGGAAAGGCAATCGAAATGACCTGAGCCACAAGCCCGCCGACCAGCATCACGCCGCCGAATGCCAGCGTGACCACAAGCGCGTTGCTGATGGCAAAATCCAGCCGCGCGGTGGCGGGCACATCCGCGCCCCATTGGGTGAATAGGGCGCTCAAGGTATAGAACAATGTATGAATTGGAATCAACAACAACGCACCCGCCAGCGGCTGACGCAATAAGCGATAGGCAGGCGTGCGATACCGCTGACGCATGTTCAGCGAGAACCACATGCCGATGAACGCATACTCAAGAATGGGGAAGAGCGAATACAAATCCCACGAACCGCGGATCAACCCGGCAAACGCCCCCAACAATGCCGCCGCAAGCGGACCGAGCAATCCCCCGCCCAACAGCCACGGAATGGCGGAAAAAACCATCAGCGCAGAACCAGGCGTATCGGCGGGCAACCCCGGCGGAGGGCGGACCGAAGCGGAGGTCAATCTCAACCCGACGAATAAATTCAAAATTGCAACAAGTACAACCAGAAAAAGAAAAAGTCCCCATTCCTTCATCCCCCATGCCGCCTGACTCTTGCGGTTTTTATAAAGAGACCATGCCAGCGCCGCGAACAACGCAAGCCAGACCAGCCATCCTGTAATGGTGGGCGGAGCCGGGAATGGAATGCCTGCGAGGAGCGTTGCGATGAACTCCATTTGGTTATTATAGCCTCAAAAACACGCGCCGCCTCTTATCCATCCGCTTACATTTTTGAATTTCGTTTCATGTTTTAGGATTCCCTCCCGAGCAAAGCGCAAACTGAAGTTTGCGGCACTGCCGTGCTGTGAGTTATTCACACATTTCCAGCACGCGGGCGTAGACCTGGTCTTCGCTCAATGTATCGGTGTTGACGATGACGGCGTCATCGGCGGGGCGCAGGGGGGCGACGGCGCGGGTGGAGTCGATCCGGTCGCGTTCGATCATTTTCCCGAGCAGGTCGTCGTAGTCGGCTGTTTCCCCGCGTTCGACGATTTCATCGTAGCGTCGGCGCGCGCGTTCTTCGGCGCTGGCATCGAGGTAGATTTTCAAATCGGCTTCGGGCAGCACAACCGTACCAATATCCCTGCCGACCATTACAACCTTGCCGCGCATCCCAATGCGGCGCTGTTGTTCGGATAATGCCTTGCGCACGCCCGGGTATGCCGATATGGCGGAGACTTTCGATTCCACATCCCCCGAGCGGATGTCCCAGGTCACATCCTTGTTGCCGATGATGACATCACACGCGCGTCCGTCGTTTTCGGTTGGCGGGCGGATATCAATCTGCGCGGTTTGCGCCATTTGGGTGATGAGCGTTTCGTTGCGCACATCCATGTCGTGGTCGAGGGCGATCCACGTCACAGCGCGATACATGATGCCGGTATCGAAGAACAGGTAGCCGAGTTTTTCGGCGAGCCTGCGCCCGACCGTGGTTTTGCCCGATGCGGCGGGACCGTCGAGAGCGATGATGGAGGGAGGTTGATTTGTCATGGTATTCATTGAATGTTGCCCAAAACGTCCCGAAGGATTTCACAGGGCAAGCCTGTCTTGCGCTGAAACCTTCGGGACGGTTTTTAACGTGAGTTATTCGTCCAGGAATAACCCGCTCTTTGCCCAGAGGATGATGTATTCCTGACTCTGCGGCATTTCGCGCAACGACACCCAGCGGAGCCAGGTCGGCGCGTCGGCGAATGCCCAGATCGGTGTCCGCCGCCAGATGAAGTCCTGACCGCGATAGGCAGATTCCAAACTGACCGGGTTCCACTCGAAAGGCGTAATGACAAAATCCGGCGGGTTCAGTTCGTCCAGCGCGTCCACGACCTGCACCGGGTTTTCGCGTAACGCCCACTCAAGGGCTGGAGAGTCGATTCCCAGGATCACGACCGAAGCGATGTGATCGCTTCCGCGCCCGAGGTTCGAGACTTCGTTGACCGAGTCGCGCACCAGATCCGCCTGCGAGGGAATGCCGGGAAGCCACCACAGTTCGGGGGCGTTCGATCCGCGCAAGCCTGCTGAGCCGAACAAGCCGCCCAGGCTCATCACACCCAAGCCGATCGCCAATCCCCACACTCCTCCGATCTGCGCGACTCGGATGGACCAGCCCGCCGCAACGAGGATCAGGCTGATGAGAAGGAGCAGTAAAGACCCGAGGAGCATCCAAATCCGAACGGCATATTCGGGCGTGTTGATGGGCAGGAAGTTGATGCCCGCCATGCCGAGCCAGGCGAAGACCCAGATGAAAAGAGTCAGCAGGACGACCCCGGCGGTTTCGCGCCGCTCACCGGGGTAAATTGTGATGTGACGGGCAAGTTCGAGAGAGGCAAGCGCGTTGAGCGGTATCAACACCCATGCGAGGTCCGCCATCTGGCGGGCGGGGTGGAAGATGATGAAGAGGAGCGAGATCAACAACCAGACGCTGAGGAAGATGATGCGACGCAGTCCGTGCGCCCAGCCGCGGATGAGGGCAATAACAGTAAGAACAAGGACGAAGGGCTGGTAGATCAGCAACGAAAGGAAGAGCATTCCCTGCGTAATTTCAGAAGTGGATTTCCATGAGGCGATGAAGGCGGGGATGGAAGAGAATGCCGCGCCCAGTCCGCCGGGGACGGTGAGGAAGAGGGTGCTGGCG
>DAOTXI010000348.1:0-7329 GCA_034435475.1 Anaerolineales bacterium | reverse complement strand
GTTCTACGCCATCCTGCCGAGTTTGATTAAGTGAAAATCCTCGAAATTCGCCGCCACTCCATCCGCAACCCGGAGGGAGACCATCTCAATCAAAAAGGCGTAAACCTTGCCCGCAAGGTGGGGCAGGGCATCGGTCCCTTCAATTATGTCGCCACGTCCACATTATCCCGCGCCCTCGAAACTGCAATTGCCATGGGGTTTGCGGTGAATGAGCAGAATCAATTGCTCAATACCTACGGCGGCGCGGTCGAACGTGAGGCGCCCTGGCCCATGCCGTTCTTCCATTATTCTGAGATTATCCGGCAGGGTGGAGCTGCGGCGCAGTATGCAAATCAACTCGCGGATTTTTACCGTGGCGTGCTTGGGCGGGTTCCGGAGGGCGGCTCGGCTTTGGCAATCAATCATGGCGGCGTGGTGGAACTGGGCGTAACAGCCTGCCTGCCCGCTGCGGATTTTTCGACCTGGGGCGACTCAGTGGATTATTGCGAAGGCGCCCGTCTCTTCTGGGAGGATGGTCGGTTTACGCGCGGTGAAGTGTTGCGCGTTCAAAAGTAGGCAAACAAGCCAATAGACGTTTGGCAACCGAAAGAAAAGACAAAACTAAAGGAGATAAAGTTATGCAAACCAATTTCCGCGGTCGCGATTTTATTGGCGACCTCGACTTCTCGAAAGAGGAAGTCGAAACCGTATTGGACGTGGCGTGGGATCTGAAACGCAAACGCGCTTTGGGTCAGCCTCACGCGTACTTGAACGACAAGACCCTTGCCATGTTGTTCTTCTTCACCTCCACCCGCACACGCGGATCGTTCGAAGCGGGCATGGCACAGTTGGGCGGTCACGCCGCCTTCATTGACAGTGAGACGACGCAAATCTCGCACGGCGATACCGCCAAGGAGATCGGCGAAATCTTTGGTCGTTACTTCGACGGCATCGCCATCCGTCAATGCGACTGGCAATTTGGTAATGGGTACATCAACGATGTTGCCAAGGCCAGCCGCGTGCCGATCCTTAATATGCAATGCGATGTGTACCATCCCTTCCAGTGTCTCGCCGACCTGATGACGATTCAGGAAAAGAAGGGACGCGACCTCAAAAAGAAGAAGGTTGTCGTTTCCTGGGCGTATGCAGCCTCTTATTCCAAACCGATCTCTGTTCCACAATCTCTGATTCTTCAGATGACCCGCTTCGGCTGTGACGTGGTGCTGGCTCATCCGCCGGAGTTCAAACTGATGCCCGACATCATGCAGCAGGCGAAGGACAACGCGAAGAAATACGGCGTCGGCTTCGATGTCACCGACAATATGGACGAAGCCTTCAAAGATGCTGATGTGGTCTATCCCAAGAGTTGGGGACCCATGCTCACCACCACCGGCAAGGACGAAGGCAAGGCGCTCATCGAAAAGTATAAATCGTGGATCACCGACGAACGCCGCATGAAACTGACCAAAGACGACTCCATCTACATGCACTGCCTGCCCGCCGACCGC
This sequence comes from Anaerolineales bacterium, assembly GCA_034435475.1. Lineage (GTDB taxonomy): Bacteria > Chloroflexota > Anaerolineae > Anaerolineales > Villigracilaceae > Villigracilis. The sequence goes on along the minus strand of DAOTXI010000348.1, from coordinate 5,842 downwards.
GGATTGGAAGTGACCGACGGCGTGATTGATGGTCCGCACTCGGTGGTGTATGACGAAGCGGAGAATCGTTTGCATGCGCAGAAGGCTGTGATGGCGTTGACGATGAGTTAGTTAGTCTGATTGTCGAATTGTCTTGTGCCTTTGGCTAAAAGACTAACCGACCAAGAGACCACCAGACTAAAAGACCACCAGACCAAAAGACAGGAGACTTTAATGACCAAACTCGCCGTCGTCGCAGTAGGCGGAAATGCCCTTATCAAAGACGATAAAAACGTCACCGTCGAAGACCAGGAAGTGGCTCTGCGCGAAACATCTGTGCATATCACCGACATGATCGAAGCCGGTTGGAATGTCGCCATCGGTCACGGAAACGGACCGCAGGTCGGTTTCATTTTGCGCCGCTCCGAAATCGCCGCCAAAGCCGAAGGGATGCACGAAGTCCCGCTCGATGTCTGCGGCGCGGATTCGCAGGGCGCGATCGGCTACGAATTCCAACAGGCGCTTCGGAATGAATTTTTCAAAAGAAGAATCAATCGCAAAGCCGCCACCGTTGTGACCCAAATGCTGGTGGATAAGGACGACCCTGCCTTCAAGAAACCGACCAAACCCATCGGAGGCTTCATGGATGAAACCGAAGCCAAACGCCGCGAAAAGGAAATGGGCTGGTCCGTCGTCGAAGACGCCGGGCGCGGATGGAGGCGCGTGGTTGCCTCTCCGCTCCCGAAAGAAATTATCGAATTCGATGCCGTCAAGACCCTGCTCGATGCCGGGCAAATCGTCATCACCGTAGGCGGCGGCGGGATTCCCGTGATTGACCGCGGCGACGGCGAACTCATCGGTACAGCCGCAGTCATTGATAAGGATTTTGCCTCCTCCCTGCTCGCCCAAGCTCTGAAAGCCGACCTGTTCCTGATCGCAACCGCGGTCGAGAAGGTCGCCATCCACTTCGGCAAGCCGGAGCAGAAATGGCTCGACAAAATGACCGTCGCTGAAGCCAAAGCCTACCTCGAAGAAGGCATTCATTTTGCCAAAGGCTCGATGGCGCCAAAGATTCAAGCCGCGATCTGGTATCTCGAAAACGGCGGCAGGGAAGCCGTCATCACCAACCCCGAAAGCATTGGTCGCGCCCTCAAAGGCGAGACCGGCACGCATATTCTTCCTTAAACTTGTAGGTCACGTTTTCAACGTGACTGTCACGCTGTAAGCGTGACCTACATGTCCTTATGAAAAAACTCATCAACCGTCTCAACTCCATCGTCTTCACGCCGCGCAGTACGGTTTGGTTCCTGCTGTTCATCGCCTTCTTCACCTACGGACTGTTTTTCTGGCAACGCGGCTTCTATTGGGATGAATTTCCCTGGGCATGGATCTATTACCGGCTGGGCCCCGCCATGCTTACCAAGACCTTTACCACCAGCCGCCCGTTCTGGGGGATGATCTACCAGCTCACACTTCCTGTCATTGGACCCAACCCATGGATTTGGCAATTACTTGCCATTATCCTGCGTTGGGTTACGGCGGTTTTGCTTTGGAAGATTCTCCGCGCCCTTTATCCCTCGCATCCCAAACCCTCTTTGTGGGCAAGTTTATTCTTTCTTGTCTACCCCGGCATGGGGCAGCAATTCATCGCGCTCATGTACAGCCATTTTTACATCGTGCTGTCCGCGTTACTGCTTTCCATGTACCTCGCCATCCGAGCCGTGCAGGATGCAAAACGCCGCCGGGTTTATTTCATTGCATCCTGGTCGCTTGCCGCGGTCAACTTCATAAACATGGAGTATTTTTACTTTGTCGAATTCGGTTTGCTGGTCATTTTCTTTCAACAGGCATCCGGTGATTTAAAAGAACGTATAAAAAAAGCCCTTTATTATTTTCTGCCCTACCTATTCATCTTTATCGGCATCACTCTCTGGCGCACCTTCTTCTTCGAATTCCAAAACGCCAGTTATCCCTTCGTCCTGTTGGATAAATTAAAAGAAGGATTCTTAACCGGGATATTATTCTTCCTGAATCAAATCCTGCTCAGTTTCTGGCGCACCGTGTTTGAGTCATGGATTTTGCCCTTCCTCACCATTGGAACCTCCGGCTTCGGTCCGCTCACGCTGACGTTGATGCTGGTCCTGTTATTCTCAGGCATTCTCCTCACTGGAATGTATCTCTTCGCCCTCCGAGTTGAATCCTCGAACGACCGCGGCTTTGCCCATCAGGCTGGCTGGGTTGGGCTGGCGTTTTGGTTCTTTTCAGGCGGTTCTGTCTGGATCATCGGCATCGTCCCCCAGTTTAATTTTTCCATAGACCGCTTCATGCTGCCATTCATGCTTGGGTCGAGCATTCTTCTAGCCTGCCTGATCGCGCTCATTAAAAACGCGCGGACTCAAATGATTCTCGTCGCCCTGCTGGTCGGGTTTGCAGGTAGCCGCCACTTTCAACTCAATGAGGTCTATCGCAGTGACTGGCTGACCCAGCAGGAACTCTTTACACAGATGAGCGTGCGCATCCCCGCCCTGAAAGAGGGGACGATCATCCTCGCCAACGATTTCCCGGTCACGTATTACTCAGATAACTCACTGACCGGTCCGTTGAATTGGATCTACAGCCCGCCCGGCGAGATGTACGCGATGTTGTATTTTGCGTCCATCCGCGTCGGTAAGACTTTGCCCAGCGTCGAACCGGGGCTGGATCATGAACTCTATTACATCGGCCCGACCTTTTATGGAAATACCGATAACATCCTCGTCGTTAACTTCGAGCCGCCGGGCTGCTTCCGCGTGGTGGACCCGGAGGTGGAGGCGGATAATAAACTCCTGCCGCCCGCTGTGCGCGACGTTGCGCGGGTTTCGAATCAGAGTGTGATCCTGTTCGAGAAACAGCACCAGCCCCCGGTCCAGTTTTACCGAGGCGTTGAATCGGATTGGTGCGGATACTTCGCGCAGGCTGAACTAGCCCGTCAGAAAAAGGATTGGGACGAAGTCATCCGCATTGGTGATCTTGCATTTGCCCTGAATGATACGCCCAACGATCCGCTGGAAAGATTTGTCTACATCGAAGGCTATTCCCATGCGGGGGATTGGGAAAAGGCGGTAGAATTGTCGCGGGCATCGTATAAGGTTTCGAAGAATTATGTCGGTCCGTTGTTGTGCAGGTTGTGGAAGCGGATCGGGCGTGAGACGGTAATTACCCCGGAGCAGGTCTCTGTGCTGGGTGAGTTGCAGGGCGAGTTTGAATGTGCCCCTTAGCGTTCGCATTTGAGTATTCAAAGTTTGACATGGTAGAATTGTATAGACAATTGAAAGGAGGTTCAATCGCAACATTGACCCTGCTCGAAATGTCCACAAACCATTTTTCAAAAAGGAGAAGAAGTATGCGTACGAATTTTGCTCGACTTGCCATGTTGTTCATGGTCCTGGCGCTCGCCCTCTCAGCCTGTGGCGGCGCGCCTGCCGCAACGGAAGAAGCGGCCCCCGCCGCCACCGAGGAGGCCGCGCCCAGCGAGGGCGGTTTCCAGATCCCCGAGATCGAAGACGGCAAATTCAATGTTGCCATGGTCTTGATCGGTCCTCACGATGACGGCGGCTGGTCTCAGGCTCACTATGAAGGCTTGCTGTATATCGAAGAGAACGTCGAAAATGTTCATGTTGCGTACATCGAGAACGTGCCCGAAGGCGCAGACTCTGAACAGGTCTTCCGCAGCCTTGCCCGCAAAGGTTTCAATTTGATCTTCGGAACCTCCTTTGGTTTCGGCGACCCGATGGCCGCAGTTGCCGAGGAATTCCCCGATGTCATGTTCATTCACCTGACCGGCATCAATTCCAACGAAACCAACTTTGGCAACCTGATGGGCGCCATGGAAGACATGAAGTATCTGGCTGGCATGTTGGCTGGCGCGCGCGCCAAGGCTGACGGCAACCCGAAACTCGGTTATATGGCGACCTTCCCGATCCCCGAAGAAATCCGCCTTGGCAATGCCATTGCGTTGGGCATGAAGAAGACCTGCCCCGAATGTACGATGGATGTCCGCTGGATCAACACCTGGCATGACCCGATCATCGAGAAGGAAGCAGCCGCCTCCCTCTTCGACGCCGGAGCCCAGGTTGTGTTCACCGGCGCGGATACCCCGGCTGTGGCTGATGTTGCCCAGGAAAAAGGCAAATGGGGCGTGACCTATGACTGGTACGGCTCCTGCAAAGTGGATGCCTGTCTGACCGCTCCATATTGGGTCTGGGGACCCGTCTATGCCGAAATCGCCGAACAGGTGATTGCTGGCACGTACAAACCCGGCTGGCAATACTTTGATGCCGACACCGGCGCTCTTGGTCTCTATGGCTTCATGGAAGGTCAGGAGATGCAGCCCGGCGTGAAGGACCTCGACCCGGCTGTAATCGCCGAAGTGCAGGAGATTCTTGCCCAGATGCTCGCCGGTGAGTTTGACCGCTTCGATGTCTTTACCGGACCGATCAATGACAACCAGGGCAATGTGGTTCTGCCCGCGGGTCAGAGTCTCGAACAGGTTGACCTCGATGCGTTCCCCGAATTCGGTCTGCCCTGCTCCATTGATGTTTGTATGAAGTGGTGGGCTGAAGGTATTACCGCCGAACTGCCTGAATAAGTTTTGATGTCAAGATGGGCTGGGTCTCTGAAAGGGGACCCAGCCCATTGTCCAATATAAATAGTGTTTGTTCTATCGCAGGAGTTACCCAGTGACACAGACGACACTTTCACCATCTGACGCCACGCTTGCCGTTGAAATGCGCGGCATTGTAAAGAAATTCCCCGGCGTGCTGGCGAACGACCATGTTGATTTCGACTTGAAAAAGGGCGAGATCCATGCCTTGTTGGGGGAAAACGGGGCGGGTAAAAGCACGCTGATGAATGTCCTGGCTGGGCTGTACCGTCAGGAAGCCGGGACGATACACGTAAAGGGCAAACCTGTGGTTTTTCATTCGCCCCGGGATGCCATCAAAGCCGGGATCGGCATGGTGCATCAGCACTTTATGCTGGTTCCCTCCCAAACGGTGACGGAAAACGTATTATTGGGTCTCGATGACCCGCGTTTCTTTATGCGCCTGCCCAAATATGACGAGAAAGTCGCGGCTGTGGGCGAGCGTTTTGGTTTAAAAGTGGACCCGCGCGCAAAGATCTGGCAGTTGTCGGTCGGCGAGCAGCAGCGGGTGGAATTATTGAAGATGTTATACCGCGGCGCGGACGTGCTTATTATGGACGAGCCGACAGCGGTGCTGGCGCCCCAAGAGATCGAAGGCTTGTTCGACATCCTGCGTTCGATGATTGATCAGGGTAAATCCGTGATCTTCATCAGTCATAAATTGCAGGAAGTGACCGCCATTGCAGACCGGGTCAGCGTGTTGCGGCGCGGGGTTTCGACGGCTTCAGGCGTTCCGTCCAAAGGCATCACCCGCCAGGAATTGGCAAAGTTGATGGTTGGGCGCGAAGTGATCTTTATGCTCGATAAAAAACCGGTGGCTCCGGGCGATGTTGTTCTTGATGTGAGCGACATCCATGCGGATAATGACAAAGGTCTGCCTGCCCTGCGCGGTTTATCGTTGAATGTGCGCTCGGGCGAGATCGTTGGGATTGCAGGGGTGGCTGGCAATGGTCAGACGGAACTCTCGCAGGTGATCACCGGGCTGCGGAAGTGTAAAAAAGGCGAGGTCCGGTTGGGAGGCGACCTGGTCAGCAACCGCAATGCTTTGTTCGGTATCCAGCATGGGATGGCGTATGTCCCCGAAGACCGCAATCATGTGGGCAGCGCTCCGAACCTGAGCGTGACCGATAATGTCATCATGAAGAATTATCGCAAACCGCCCATTTCGTCGCGGGTGGGTTT
>DAOTXI010000347.1:0-6963 GCA_034435475.1 Anaerolineales bacterium | reverse complement strand
CGCCGGGACTCGCCGTGATCTTTGCGATGGGCGGCGTATTGAGTCCGCTGGGGGTGGGGTTATCGACGGGGCTTGGCGGGGCGCTCGGTGAAGTGACTGGTTATCTCGCAGGCTACAGCGGACAGGCGGCGGTTGAAAATACGCAGACTTATCAACGCCTGCTGCCCTGGGTGCAGAAATACGGCGCATGGGTGATCCTCCTCCTTTCCGCGTTTCCCAATCCTTTTTTTGATGCGGCTGGAATCGCGGCGGGAATCGCAAAGATTCATATCTGGCAATTCCTGCTTGCCTGCTGGGTCGGTGTGACGATCAAAACGCTGATCTTTGCCTATGCAGGCGCGTATTCGATAGATTGGGTGGCGGGTTTGTATGAGTAGGTCGTGTTCAACGTAGGGGTGACCCGTCAAGGCTTTAAAATGACTTGGAATGCAAAAAAGGGTCGCCCTTGTTGGCGAAGCGGCGCATCCGTCATAGGGCGACCCTCCCTGGCGCAACAAGGTTATGTTCGATTTAGGCGGGTCGCCCCTACGAGTTTATAAAAGGAGCAGACATGAGCAACTACGAAAAGATAGACGCATACATAGACAAGAACCTGAACCAAAGCCTGGACGAACTCAAACGCTACGCCGCCCAGCCGAGCATCAGCGCGCAGAATTTGGGGCTGAAGGAATGTGCCCAAATCGTAAAAGAGATGCTCGAAAAGCGCGGATTCAAATCGCAGATCATGGATACCGACGGCGCGCCGGTGGTCTTCGGGGAACGCAAAGGTAAAAGCGACAAGACCATCCTCATTTATAACCATTACGACGTCCAACCGCCGGAGCCATTGGAACTGTGGAACAGCCCGCCCTTCGAGCCGGAGATCCGCGATGGGAAAATGTACGGGCGCGGAGTCAGCGACGACAAGGGACACCTCACCTCCCGCCTGCACGCCATTGACGCTTTCCTTGCCGAAGAGGGCGAACTGCCCTGCAATATCAAATTCATCGTTGAAGGCGAAGAGGAAACCTCCAGCGTTCATCTGCATGATTTCATCGCGCAAAACCTCGACCTGCTCAAAGCCGACGCCTGCATCTGGGAATTCGGCGGCGTGGACCATCGCGAATGCCCCCAGCAGTATCTCGGCTTGCGCGGCATCTGCTATGTCGAACTCTCGGTCACATCCCTTTCAACCGACGTGCATTCGGGTCTCGGCGGCAGCATCCTGCCCAATGCGGCGTGGAGGCTGGTCTGGGCGCTGAACACGCTCAAGGGTGAAGACGAGCGGATTCGCATCCCCGGCTTTTACGACGACTGCGTCCAGCCGACCGAACGCGACAAAGAATTCATGGACAAACTGCCCGACATGGCGGATGAGTATAAAAGACGCTTCGGCGCGAAGACCTTCATCAAAGGTCTGACCGGCGGCATGGATTTGAAACTCGAAGAAGTCTTCGTGCCAACCTGCACCATCTGCGGGCTGACCAGCGGATACCAGGGACCCGGCTCGAAAACCGTCCAACCTGCTTTTGCATCCGCCAAAGTTGACTTTCGTCTCGTGCCGAACCAGAAACCAAAAGACATCCTGAAAAAACTGCGCGCCCATCTGGATGCCGAAGGCTTCAGCGACGTCCAAATTAACTTTTTGGGAGGAGAACCCGCGGCGCGGACCGATCCGGATCACCCCTTCGTCAAACTGGTGATCGAAACTGCCGAGGAAATCTACGACGCGAAGATGGATATCGTCCCCATGATCGGCGGATCGGGACCAAATTATCCCTTTGTCCACGACCTCGGCCTGCCCGTGGTGACAATGGGCATCGGACACCCCGACACCAAAGCCCACGCCCCCAACGAGAACTTCCGCATTGATCTGTATACCCAACACGCCAAACATATGGCGAGGGTGATGCAGGAGTTCGCAAAGTAGGACAAACTTAAGTTTGTCCTACTCAAAGTGACCTTTTTCACTCCGATTTCGTGACTTTCAATTTCACAAAATTGTATATAATGTGTTTGTAATAAATTTCACAATATATAAGCCCATTTGGAGGTAATCATGTTCGTAAGTGAAAGAATGTCCCGCCCCGTTATCACCGTCACGCCGGAAACCCCGGTCCACGATGCGCTTGCCATGTTCAAGAAGGAACACATCCGCCGCGCCCCGGTCATGCAGGATGGAAAGATCGTCGGTATTGTCTCTGCCAGCGACCTGATGAACGCGTCCCCCTCCCCCGTCACAACTCTTAGCGTGTGGGAGATGAATTACCTCATCAGCAAAGTCACCGTTAAACAGGTCATGAACAGGAAAGTTGTCACGGTAGAAGTTGATACCCCGATCGAAGAAGCCGCGCGCATCATGGCGGATAAAAAATTCGGCGGACTGCCCGTCATGCGAGCCGGTAAACTGGTCGGCATCATTACCGAAACCGACCTGTTCAAAACCTTCCTCGAATTGATGGGCGCGCGCACCAAAGCCATCCGCGTCACCGCCGAGATCGAAGACAAACCCGGCGCGCTTGCCAGGATCACCAAAGCCGTGGCGGATGCGGGCGGCAACTTCGTCTCCTTCGGGCAATTCACCGGCGACGACGCATCCAGCAAAATTCTCACCTTCAAGGTCGCAGGTGTGAAGAAGGAAGAGGTCAAGAAAGTCCTCAGCAAATTCGTCAAAAAATTCTGGGATATTCGGCAGAGTTAATCGTTTAGCCGCCTGGTTCGATAGTCTTGTAAGAAACGGCGTCCGTGACTATGGACGCCGTTTCTTTTACGAGATATGACGAATTTTACCCATCCCACGGAGCGACTCCGCGCCCGCACCCGGCTCTTAACGACCCGAGAATGGGGTCAGCCAACCCGGGCAGAATCTCGGCTGTGGCGGCGAGCAGACCGAAGCAGCCCGCGATCATCATGTCGCCAAAGGGAACGGCGAAGTAGGGGTGAAGGGATTTACGATTTTCGATTTTGGATTGACGATTGAAGAGCGAGCGGCGTGGACCGGTTATGACCACATCAAACTCGTCTTTTCCAAATTCAAAGACATCTTCCGAATACATCAACGCGCCGTGACCCATGTCGTCGAAGACATCCGCATGTTTGAGCGAGCCGTCCGCCAGTTTGCGAATCAATCCCTCAAGTTTTGGCAGGTCAATTTCGCCGGTGTGATGCTCGAACACCCCTTCAATTCCCTTTTCTCCCAGACGGAATGCGAGCGTATGGAAGTTCCCGATGTTGCATATGATCTTGCTTTTCTTTTCAGCTACAACAGGGTCAAAATCCGCGCCCAGCACTGCCGCCGGAGCCGTATTCATCACCACGAGCGGACAGTCGAGATTCGGCGCCGAATCCGCGACGGCTTGCAGGCGGGTCATAATTTTTGGAATATCGGTCGAAGGAAAGATGAAGGAAGAAAGAGAGTTTTTGGCGCGGATGCGCTCGTCGAGATAATCGAAACGGAATTGACGGTCTGAGACTCCGGGCGGGGCGTTGCCATGGTCAAAGACTGCCACCGCAACCGCAGCAAGGTCGTTCAGGGAAACGCCGTAATCGGCAAAGGTCTTTGAGAGGAGTTCAAAATCGAAATCTTTCAATTCCAGACGATGAACCGCAGACGGCAGACGGCTGGCTTCGTCTTCCGAAATTATCTTGATTCCCAGCGCTTCAACTTTTTCCAATTCATCGTTGAGAGTTGTCGCGGCGGAGGGGGTCATATAAACCGGAATCCCCGCGCGCGCAACTTCTTCGATTGCCCAGGCTGAGGGGCCGCCTCCCATCTGGTATCCGCTGAGCAGGACCGGGGTCCGGTTTTGAAGCGTCTGTTTGAGACGGCGATGAACCATCATGGTAGGCGAAGGCAGGACGAGTTTGAATCCGTTTTCAGGGTCGAGATTCGAATCGAACAGAAAAATATCCTGCGTGCCTGTGCCGATGTCTACTGATAAGATTTTCATTGAATTCAGTAGGACAAACTTAAGTTTGTCCTACACCTCGATGCCAAGCCAGAGGCGGATGAGATAACCAATGCCGAAACTAAAGACGGCAACTCCAAGGCTTAAGCCTGCCATTTCCAAAAAACGTTCGCGGAAGGATTCGCCCTTGGCAACAGAGATGTAGTAATTAAAGACCGCAATGATGATGACGGCGGTTAGCAACGCAATGGCGAGATCGAGATAATACGTCTCGGGGCTGATAAGGTAGGGAAGCACAAGCAGGCTGACTGTAACGATGTAGGCAATGCCCGTATATACCGCGGCGCGGACGGGGTGCTTGCTGGTCTTCTCTGACCGGGTGGAAAGATATTCGCTCGCCGCCATCGAAAGCGACGCTGCAATACCGGTGATCAGTCCTGAAAGGGCGATCAGGTCGCCGCGTTGTAAAGCCAGCGTCAGACCTGCCAGCGCGCCGGTCAGTTCGACGAGGGCATCGTTCAGACCAAGCACCACAGACCCGGCGTATTGCAGGCGTTCTTCGTCGAGCATTTCGATCAATTCATGCTCGTGTTTGTCCTCCTCCTCCTGGTAAACCGCCGCTTCGGGGATTTCCTTCGATACCGCTTCGTAGTTTTTCTGCGCCGCCTCTTCGCCCTGTTCCATCAATTTCACGCCGAAGGTGAAACCAAATAAGAGGCTGAGGGTGGTGTAGAACCAGACGGTAAACCAGCGCGGCTGGATGTCGGCGCCTGTGTATTGCTTCCAGCCGTTGTAATGGCGTAGTTCGTCTTCGGCAATGCGGTCGAGCAGGGCGGCATTCTCCGGCGATTTGATTCGTTTTGCCAGCCGCTTGTAGATGTGATACTCGGTGATCTCGGTTTCCTGAAATTTGATGACTTTGCCGCGAATATCTTCGCTGAGGGTTTTCATGATCGTCTCCTTTTTATTGCGTACTAGGTAATTTTACGCCATCCTGCCAAATAAAACGCGCCTTCATCAGGCGCGCAGGGGATAAATGATTTTCGTTATGCCTTTTGCAGGACAAAATACCAGTAACGGCGTCTGTCCAGATGCGGCGCGGACTCGAGTGAATCGGTGTCGAGACCAGCCATGTGATAGAACTGTTTGCGCAGGATGCGCGGGACGTGGTTATCAATCAGCCGGATGCGTCTTTCGCGATCCAATTCGGTGGCAAGGAGCACGTTCTCAGTGATCTCTTCGCGGCGGATGATCTTCATGCCGATGGCTTCGACCATCGAATGCCAGTCGGCAACTTTTTCTTCATAACGCAGGTCTGTGTAAACAAAATATCCCCCGCTTCGCAAAACGCGTTTGACATGCTGGAAGAATTTCATCAGGTTGGGGTAATACAATGAGGCTTCGACGTTGAGGACGATATCGAAGGACTCGTCCGGGAATTTCAAATCTTCGGCATTGCCATGGACGAATTCCAAGCCCGGCAAGCGGTGATGCGCGCGGCAGAACTCGATGGCCTTCCAGGAAAAGTCCACGCCGGTGTAGGAGCGCGGCTTGAAGTGGCGCATGATGAAGTCTGCGCCTCCGCCCCGCCCCGAGCTGACCTCGAGCGCGTCGGCGTTTGCCCAGTCCACGCCTTTTGCGACGTGATAATACATTTGCAGGGGATACCGGTGAATCTCATCCTCCGGCTGGAGCGGGAGCGGTTCCTGTCCCACGTGGTGGGCGGTGTAACCAAAGTTCATGAACAGCAGGTCGCGCCGCACATTCAACATGGAGATGAATTCGTATTGCAGGCGGGTGAGCAGGCTCTTAAGATTTGGAAAATGATGAAATAGCGCCTTATTCAGCATGGCTCTCTCCTTTTATCATCCTTTGGGATTTGGGCAAAACAAGCAGGCAAACAACTAAAAAGCATCCCCGCTCATGGATGCTTTATCTATAGTGGTGATTATAACCCTGCGGTTTTATGGAAGTTCTTCCCTGAGCGCCTATAAACAAAGAAAGCCCTATAACTTACCACAGGGCTTTCTTTGCTATGCACTCAACTGGCGCGGCTGCGCAAGGTTTATCCAGTGTTTTCAGGACAGCATGAATGTCGCGCTGCAAGGAATCCGAGTAACGCTAGTTATGTATTGCTTACGCCATTTCTTCGTAATTCTCAGGCAGCCAGCAGCAGAGGACCAACTCCCTCGCCGCCTTGACCTCGTCCATGCGACCGAATTGCGTGGTGCTGGGGGCGTTATGGAGCAGGTTGGGCTGGGTCTTGGCTTCTTCAGCAATGGCGATGAGCGCGTCGGCGAAACGGTCGAGGGTGTCTTTGTTTTCGGTCTCGGTCGGTTCGATCATCAGCGCTTCGTGGACGATGAGCGGGAAGTAGTTCGTCGGCGGGTGGAATTTGTAATCCATCAGGCGTTTGGAGATGTCCAACGCACGCACATCGCTGCCTTCAAACTGTCCTTCCATCACAAACTCATGCATACAGATGCGGTCATACGGGATGTGATAGGTTCCACGCAGGCGGGCTTGCAGGTAATTGGCGTTGAGCACCGCGTACTGCGCAATATCCTTCAAGCCGTCGGGGCCGTGCATGGCAATGTAGGTGTACGAGCGGACAAGTCCGCCGCCAAAGTGACCGTGGAAGGCTTTCATACGCCCGATGCTGTTCTTGGGGCTGACAAAGCCATACAGCGGCGCGGTATCGTCGTCACCTTCTTCGATAATGCCCACAAGCGGGGAGGGCAGGAAATCCGCGAGGCGCTGGCTGACACCGACGGGACCGGAACCCGGTCCGCCGCCGCCGTGCGGGACGGAGAAGGTCTTGTGCAGGTTGAAGTGCATCACGTCGAAGCCAAGGTCGCCGGGGCGAACGATGCCGAGCAGGGCGTTGAGATTCGCGCCGTCGCCGTACATCAAGCCGCCGCAGTCCTTGACCATCTTCACAACTTCTTCGATGTGTTCATCGAACATGCCGAGGGTGTTGGGGTTGGTGACCATCATGCCGACGACGGTATCGTCGTCACCTTCTTCGATAATGCCCACAAGCGGGGAGGGCAGGAAATCCGCGAGGCGCTGGCTG
>DAOTXI010000346.1:0-1934 GCA_034435475.1 Anaerolineales bacterium | reverse complement strand
GATCATCTATCTTGGCATTCAGGCGCAGAACACCTTCAACATGCCAGACTTGCTCACCCGCCTGCCGGACTTGTACGCTACCGGCAAAATCCCCGCTGGCACGCAGATGCTGCTCTTCATCGCTTTCGCCGCTGCCTTCGCCATCAAAGTTCCGATGTGGCCCCTCCACTCGTGGCTGCCCGATGCCCACGTGGAAGCCCCCACCGCCGGTTCCGTCATCCTTGCCGGTGTGTTGCTCAAAATGGGAACGTATGGCTTCCTGCGCTTCAACATTCCGCTCTTTCCGGATGCCACCGTCCAAGCCGCCCCGTGGATCGCGCTTCTCGCTACCATTGGCATCATCTATGGTGCGATGGTCTCCTACGCCCAACAAGATGTGAAGAAACTGGTTGCTTATTCCTCGGTGAGCCACCTTGGCTTTGTCATGCTCGGTCTTTTTGCGCTCAATGCAGAAGGCGTGGCTGGCGCGATTTTGCAGATGGTCAACCACGGTCTTAGCACTGGCGCGTTGTTCCTTCTCATCGGCATGATCTACGAACAGACTCACACCCGCGAGATCAAAGTCTACGGCGGCTTGTGGAAGATCACCCCGATCTTCGGCACCATCATGCTGATCGCCTCGCTTTCTTCGATGGGTTTGCCCGGTCTTAACGGCTTTGTGGGTGAGTTCACCATTTTGCTCGGCGCGTTCGGCTCGAAAGCCATCGGCAGCCCCTGGTATGCGGGCATCTCCGCCCTCGGCGTTATCATGGCGGCGGTCTATATCCTTTACATGTTCCAAAAGGTCTTCCTCGGACCGGCTGGCGAAGTTACGCATCACCACGAACTCAAAGACCTCAACTGGCGCGAGATCGTCACGGTCATTCCGTTGGTCATCTTCATGTTCTGGATCGGTCTGTACCCCAAACCCTTCTTCGAAATCCTCGCCCCCGCGGTGGAGAAATTGCTGTCCGCTTTGCCTTTGTAATTTTTTTGTCATTGCGAGGGCGCTCTTGCCCTTTGCCCGACTTGTGTCCCAAAGGGGTAAGCAATCCCCAACTTGATTATGAGATTGCTTCGTCGGGACGAACACCCTCCTCGCAATGACGAAGACATGGAGCGTTCATGACGCAACCAACCTACACTGACTTTTACACACTCATTCCCTATCTCATCCTCACTGTTTGGGCATCTGTGTTGCTGCTTGTGGACCTCTTCATCCCGAAGGGACGCAAAGGCGTCACAGCATTTCTGGCGGCTTTGGGCATTGCCGTCTCGCTGGGATATGCTGTTACTCAAACAGGCATCGAAAGTACCGGCTTCAACGGCATGGTTGCCCTCGACGGTTTCTCGACTTTCGCCAATATTCTCCTGCTTGCCAGCGGACTCTTCGCCATCGCCCTTGCTTATGGTTACACCAAACGCATGGGCATCGAACGCGGCGAGTATTACACCCTCCTGCTGTTCAGCCTCACCGGCATGATGCTCATGGCGCAAGCCAGCGACCTCATCATCGTCTTCCTCGCGCTCGAATTGCTCTCCATCCCGCTATACGTCCTCTCCGCCATTTCCCGCAAATTGACTTCGGAAGAATCCGGCGTGAAATACTTCCTGCTCGGCGCTTTCGCCAGCGGATTTGTCGTCTACGGAACGGCTCTGATCTTCGGCGCGACGGGTTCAACCAACCTGAATTTGATCTTCGCCCAGTCCGCCTCCGGTTCGACCTCGGGCTTGCTCCTCACCATTGGGGCTGCGTTGCTGCTGGTGGGTTTCGGCTTCAAAGTCGCCGCCGTTCCCTTCCACATGTGGACTCCCGATGTCTATCAAGGCGCGCCGACATCCGTCACTGCCTTCATGGCAGCGGGGGCGAAGATCGCCGGTTTCGTGGCATTGTTCCGCGTATTCGCCACTGCCTTCCCTGCCATCTCCTCCGACCTGACCGATGTCCTCTGGGC
>DAOTXI010000345.1:0-2371 GCA_034435475.1 Anaerolineales bacterium | reverse complement strand
AAGCCAGCGTCACTCTTGTAGTCTGCTAGTTCGATAGTTGACTAGTTATCTAGTCTCTACTCATCTAACTTCTATCTCACTAAGAAACTCTGCGGGGTAACGGGTGCAGTTCCCGTCTCTGGTACTCGCTACTAGTCTCGAATTATCGAATATCTAGTATCTTTCTCTTCACAACTCGGAGGTCCATTCGACTTCTGCGCTTTTGCCTCGCTTTCAGAACTTCCGCTCGGCTCTCTGGAAATCGCTTTGAAGTGTACTCGTCCTCGTCAGCGTTTTTGCTTGTATGTTAGGCGAGATTTTACGTCCGAGGGCGGGATGTGTCAAGGGATGGAGAAATTGAAATTCCATGCCTTTGAAGTTCTTCTCGGCTAACAATAGAAATATTTATTATGACTGCCAAAACCCAAACTAAAACTGTATGAAAAGTATTGTGCATAATCTCAAATTCAGTTTCATCAGTTATCCACTTTTGATACATTTTATAAGATCTATCATCTTCATCGCGATGACCAAACTTCCCATACAAAAACATATCAAGAACATCACGATGTGTAAGTTTACCTTTTTTGCCTTCAGTAGCAATTCTGTCAAGCCTTTCGTTTAATTCCCTCCGATAGTGTTCATGTTCTTTTTTCCATTTATTAGTGATTCCGGGGTCATCATACAATTCGACAAGTCTTCTAATAGATATGTCGTCCTTGTCTTGAATAAACAACCTTATATTGAACAGCAAAGCGTCTCTTTTTTCATCATTAGGCTGATAAAAATCGACTTGCCATTTATCACCTACTTTTTTTGCTTCGAATCCAACAATATTATTTTTTTCTTCAAAGTAGGAAAGTGACCTCATATAATCAACTCGTCTAATAAAATCTTCTAAGCGCTTTTGAGTTTCGGTCTTTATAGCCATAATTTTCAATTCTACTCAAATCCAAATATCGCGGAAGTCCCCTACGACAAAAACACAATATCCATCGGCTGGCGCAGGAGTTGCAGGGTGTTATCTTTTATCTGGATGATCTCACTGAGCTTCACAAAATCCTGATCGCTGACAATAAAGACCGTGGGGTCGCCGTCTTCAAAGAGACCGTCGAGGGTCAGGCTTTTATCGTTTTCATCGAACTCATAGGGGCTTTTGTCGCGCAGGATAGTCCAGTAGCGTTTCATTTGCTGGGCATACCAGGCTTTGATTATTTTACGGAAAAGGTAAGGATGAATCTCGGTCTCATCCGTGATGTTTTTGAGGTTGGTAAGCTTTATCCCCTCGGCAACGCTTCGATCGTACACCCACAGGTTGGGAATCTTGCGCGTTCTTTCTACTGCGCTATTTTCAAGGGCTTGCCGTTTGGCGGCTGCGTCCGCTTGGGCAAGGCGCACAGCGTGAATCAACTTATCGCGCATACGACCCGCCAGCGTCATAAAGAAATATGGATAGACCAATCCATACCGCAGCAGTTGATAGTTTGCGCTTTTTTCCAAACGGCTGGCGAGCATCTCCTTGGTCAACTCGGAGCCGTCAGGGTCATTTGTATCGCCAGGAAAGACCCAAGCGAGCGGACGTCCATTTTTTTCGATATTGCTGGTCACAATGTAAGCGGGAATCCGCTCGATCTGTTTTTCCTCAAACCAAACTTGCTGTCCGTTTTGCTCCACAAGGGCTTTGGAAACCCAGGTGGTCTTGCCAAACTTGCGCCACTCCGCTTTTTTTACGCCCACCAGCCACATAAATACCTCGGCGGCGACGCGCCCAATTTCATCGGGCTGTTTGTAATGACCCTTGTCAGGTCGTTTTTCCTTGTCGCTTTCTTTTTCCTTCGACTTCAGATCAAGCGGAGCTGGCAACGGCATGGGCGTGAAGTGCGTCTCCAACGCGTCAATGCCTTCCAAACGTAATTGAGCCGCGCCGTTCTCTTTGGTCAACTTTTCTAAAAAGAGTTCATTATCTTCCTTGTCCAGCCCATCCCACAAGGCGGGGTTCGCCGCTTTGAACATCATCGAGTCTCCATCAGGTGAATATCCCACCACGTGCAGCGAACCTTTGATCAATACATATTTCATTGGGTTTCCTCGGTGTAAACAGGGTGGTTATTTGACCCCCTTGCACTTTGGTGCTGACACCTGGCGGACGCGGGTTTTTTGATGAAATGTCTGAAAAAAGTGGATTGGATCCGCATTTTCTGCGCTTGTTAAGTAGTCGGTCGAAAAATATAAAAAGAACATCGTCATTGCGAGGAGGGTGCTCTTCCCGACGAAGCAATCTCGCTTACGTTTCCCGGGGTTGCTTCGCCGCAACGAACGCGGCTCGCAATGACGGAATTCTAATTATTTTCGACCAACTACTTAAGTGGTCGTTCATAATAGTTTAGAAAAA
>DAOTXI010000344.1:0-2857 GCA_034435475.1 Anaerolineales bacterium | reverse complement strand
CTTTTCTTCCTGTTCAGTTTCACGACGTGGGCTTTGGGAGCGGTCTTTTATATCGCTTCGGATTTCGTTTTGCCGTTCTTCGCGTTCTCCTGGCTGGCATCCGCCGCATTCGTCCCGATGCCATGGTTTATTGCCGCCGCTTTTCAACTCGAAAGCCTCGGCGGCGCAATTCTGATGCCTGCCTGGGGTGGCGTTCTTGCGGTCGCAAGCGAAGCGCTCCACCGCATTGAACGCGGCAGAAAATTCAACCTTCCGCTCCTGCTGGCTTCACTGCCAAGCCTCGCGCTGGGAATCCTCAGCGGGTTTATCGAGGCGGTATGGCTGGGGCTTGCCGCCGCTTTGGGTGTTGGATTGCTCTTTACCGTCCTGAACATTTTACGTAAACGCTGGTGGCTGTGGTCGCTGGCATTATTCAATTTCGCCGTTGCCTACTTCGCATTCTTCCAACTTGATCCCATCTCCAAACTCGACATTGCCTTTGTCTATCAACTCGTTGGTATTACGCTTCTCTTCCTCCTGCCCGACCTGTTCATGAAAAAAGACTGGCGGGATCGGCTTGAGTGTAGGCTTCCGCTGCGCATCTTCGGCGTGCTTTTCCTCATCGCCGCAAGTATCATGTTGTTCTTCGCGGAGGAGCCTGTTCAAGCCGCCATCGGTTTTGGAATTTTCGCTTTGTTCTGCGCCGCTTACGCCCTTCTCTATCGTAAACCGCTGCTGGGCTATCTTCCCGCCGCATACCTGCCACTGGCTGTTATTTACGGGCTGAACGCCCTAAACAGCGACGCCTGGCTCCCGGCGTTGACCGGGCTTGCAGTGATCTATTATTTTGCAAGCGTCGCTCTTCGTTCCCGCGCGGGCTGGGGAGACATGCTCCGTAACAGCGGGCTTGCCATCGGCGCGATCACCTCATTTACCGCCCTGATCCTTTCGAAAGAAACCGGCGGATGGTACGCGCTCGTCATCGGTTTGCTCTTCATCGCCGAGACCTACTTCAGCCGCAAGGGAATCTTCGAGATCGGCGTGCCGATTCTTTTCACGCTTGGCGCATATCTCGTCTTGAGTGATTTCAAGGTTTTTGAAATTTCAAAACACCTTTTCACCTACAGCCTAATCTGGATCGTACTGGATACAGTTCTTCATCTCACCTTCCACCATCCGCGCCCCTGGCGTTCAACGATACGCATCTCCGGCGCGGCGCTCACGCTTTTCACTTCCATATTCGTCATCACAGATGGAAGCGACTCCCTTGCCGCGTTCTGCTTCGGGACGTTTACGCTTCTCTTCCTCGCCCTGAGCCTGATTCACAAAACCCCAATCTTTGGCTACGTCCCAGCCGTTTACCTGCCGCTCACAGCAGTCTTCACCCTTGAGCATTTCCAAACAGATGCGTGGCTTCCCACATTGACGGGTATTTCCATCTTATATTTCGCGGGCGGTCTCGCAGTCCGCGCCAAAGAAGGCTGGTCGCTCGTACTGCGGAACAGCGCGCTTGCTCTCGGCGTTCTGTTCTCCATTGCGGCGTTGAGTCTTTTGAAGGAAACCGGTGGCTGGTACGCCCTCCTCATCGGAATGCTCTTCATCGCGGAAATGTATCTGCGCAAGAACGGCTGGTTCGAAGTTGGCGCGCCTGCCCTCTTCACGCTTGGCATGTTCCTGATCCTGCGCGATTTTGATGTGGAGCGACTCGAATACCACCTGCTCGCCTACAGCCTAGTCTGGATTCTCGAAGACCTTGCCGCGCACCGCGCCTTCCCCAATCCGCGCCCGCTGGCATGGTTGATCCGCCTCGCCGGTGGAGCGACCGCCCTCACCAATTACGGATTCCTATTCTTTAATGCGGATTCGTCCACTGCGGCTTTTGGCTTCGCCCTTTACACGCTTCTCTTCCTGACCGTGAGCCTGGTCTATCGCCAACCGGCTTTGCTCTACGCCTTTACCCTGACCCTGCCACTCTTCGCCACATTCCTCTTCCGCTCATTCGGCGTGACGCAATGGATTCATCCCGTGATCGTCGTTGCGGCATTCTACTACGGGGTGGGATTCTTCCTGCGCAAATCTCAAAACGCAAAAGGCTGGGAGACCCCTTTACTCAACAGCGGACTCGGCTTGGGAGTCATCGTCTCCATCGGGGCGGTCATTCTGGGCGGGTTGGATGCGTCCATTCCGGTTGCAATCGCCGCCACGCTCTGGGCGGTCGAAGCCTACGCAAAAAGAAACGCCTGGCTGGCGTTCCCCGCCAATGCGCTTTACCTGACGGCGTATTTGATCATCCTGTTCGATCTGAACGTGAACGAGCCGCAGTTCTTCTCGGTCGGTGTCGCCCTCTTCGGCTTGATCCAGCATTACCTGTTGACCCGCGCCGAAAACAAAACCGGGACGTTCATCATGGGTATGGTCTCGCAATTGACCCTGCAGGGCACGACCTACATCGAAATGATCAACAGGAACGACCTCAACTATTTCTTTTTGCTTTTCGTTCAATCACTGGTGATTCTGGTCTACGGCATCATCATCCGCTCGCGCAGCCTGACCTTCTTCCCCATCGGTTTTGTGGCATTGGGCGTCGTCACAGTTGCCTACAGCGCCTTGAAAGACATCGGCGCGATCTTCGTCATCGGCTGTACCGGCATCCTTCTGCTCATGCTGGGCGTCGGCGCGGTGCTTCTGCGCGAACGAATCGCCAAACTTGGCGAAAGGCTCAGCGATTGGAAGGCGTGATTTGTAGCGCGACATTAATGTCGCGCTACGACCATACTGCCTTGACCAAATCAGGCAATACCTCGCCGGATTTGCCGTGGAAGGCAAAATCCACTTTATGGGTCAATGGCGTCGTTTCGGCGTTTATTTCGACCACCAC
>DAOTXI010000343.1:0-1774 GCA_034435475.1 Anaerolineales bacterium | reverse complement strand
CGTGACCAGTCCGCGCTCGATTTTGGGATCACCGTCGGTGGCATCGTCTATATCGGCTGGGTCGGCTCGTATCTCTTCGATTTGCGAAACCTTCCGCAGGGCGGCTGGTGGTTTATGCTGGTCATGTTCTGCGTCTGGGCGGGCGACTCCGGCGCATACTCCATCGGACGGGCATATGGCAAACATAAATTGGCGCCCCGCCTCAGCCCAAAGAAAAGCTGGGAGGGCTATGCCGCCAGCATCTTCACCGGCGCACACACCGGCGCATTGTACGTTTGGGTTTTCAAAACCTTTGGCACATTGCAAAGCGTTATCTCCATCTGGCAGGGCGCGATCCTTGGCTTGCTTCTCGGCGCATTGCCCACATTGGGCGACCTCGGCGAAAGCATGATCAAACGCCAGTCCGGCATCAAAGACTCGAGCGACATCATCCCAGGGCATGGCGGTTTCTTCGACCGCGTCGACTCGTGGATATGGGGCGCGCCCATCGGTT
Source organism: Anaerolineales bacterium (assembly GCA_034435475.1). Classification (GTDB taxonomy): domain Bacteria; phylum Chloroflexota; class Anaerolineae; order Anaerolineales; family Villigracilaceae; genus Villigracilis. The sequence continues at coordinate 1,281 of DAOTXI010000343.1, read as the reverse complement.
ACTTTTTTCTGATCTGGTTCATTCTATAGGAGGCTGTCATGGAAGTTCTCGGCGCAACACCCACTCGCAATCTGGCTCTCGAACTGGCGCGCGTCACCGAAGCCGCCGCAATGATGGCAGGTCGCTTTATGGGACGTGGAGATAAAGAAGGGGCGGACCAGGCCGCAGTCAACGCGATGCGGCTCATCCTAAGCACCGTGGACATGAATGGAGCCATCGTCATCGGCGAAGGGGAGAAGGATGCCGCTCCCATGCTATACAATGGAGAGAAGGTGGGCAACGGTTCAAAACCGGACGTGGATGTTGCGGTGGACCCCATTGACGGGACCCGCCCTTTGGCTTTTGGTCGTTCCAACTCACTTGCGACCGTGGCGCTGGCTCCGCGCGGCACAATGTTCGATCCCGGACCCTTTCTCTATATGAATAAAATTGCCGTTGGACCCGAAGCAAAAGGCAAGATTAACATCGAAAAATCCATTACAGAAAACCTTAATGCCATTGCAAAAGCCAAAGGCAGGTCTGTGGAAGACCTGACCACGATCATCCTTGACCGTCCGCGACACGATGACATGGTTGCGGAGATTCGCAAGGCGGGCGCGCGTATCCGCCAAATTCCCGACGGCGATGTAGCGGCGGCATTGATGACCGCCTGGCCCAATACAGGCGTGGATGTGCTCTTTGGCATTGGCGGCACGCCCGAAGGCGTCATTGCTGCCTTCGCCTTGCGCGCGATGGGCGGCGAAATTCAGGGCAAACTCTATGCGCGAGACGAAGACGAACTGAGGCGCGGGCGGGAAGCCGGTTATGACTTCGATAAGGTCTTGAGGATGAACGACCTGGTTTCCTCTGAAGACGTCTTCTTCGCCGCCACGGGCATTACAGATGGCGAGTTGTTGAAAGGTGTGCGCTATCTCGGCGACCGCATCACCACCGATACCCTCGTTGTGCGCGGGCTGACGGGAACCATACGCGAGATCATCGCCACCCATACAACGGATAAACTCGATAATTTGAGTTCGGTGCATTATTAAGTAGAACGCCAAAAGAAATTTAACACCACAAGCCGACCGCCGACGGCGGACCGCGGTCTATGGTCTGCGGTCGGCGGTCAATATCTGTAAAGAAACATTCGACGATTTACCTAGCTGCTTATGTCATTGCGAGGAGCGATAGCGACGAATCAATCTTTATGCAATTAAAAGATCGCTTCAAGTGGAAACGTTGCCCTCGCAATGACCGAAACTCCGCTTGACAAGCTCCCTTCCTCTACATATAATATCG
>DAOTXI010000342.1:0-9967 GCA_034435475.1 Anaerolineales bacterium | reverse complement strand
GGCATGATCTCGAAGACCACTTCATCGAGGTAGGGTTTGCCTTCTTCGAAGTAATTCGGGTTGCGGGTGAGCGTGATGCGCTTGCCCGATTCCCAATTGCTGACGATGAACGGACCCGCTGTCACCGTCGCGCGATTCCACTCCCAATTCGCCATGTCTTCGGGCGCGCCGGTGGCGTGACGCGGAAGCAACCCAAAGGCAAACTGATCGAGATAGCCGGGATACGGCTCGGAGTAGGTCAGGACCGCGGTCAGGTCATCCGGCGTTTCGACATTTGCGATCAAATCGAATCCGCTTGTGCCGGAGAGCGCGCCCGAATTCGGGTTCGAAAGCGCTTCCACTGTGAAGCGAATGTCGTCCGACGTAATCGCTTCGCCGTCAGACCATTTCAAATCCGCCATCAGTTTCCACGTCACGGTCAGATAATCGTCGGAGATCGTCGGCAATCCCTCCGCGAGCATGGGCACGTAATTGCCGTTTTCGTCAATCGTGACCAGCCCCGTCATCGAGGTCGAATCCGCGACCTGACGCACAATCGCGGCGTCTGCCAGGAAGTAGTTGAGCGTGGTCGGCTCTTCCGGCAGGATCAGGACGACCGTCCCGCCTCCCTCCCCGCCCGAGGCGGGTTCAGCGCTTCCAGCCCCGCACGCGCTGAGGATGAGTCCCATTACTACGAACAGTGTGAACAGTTTTAGTTTCATCTCTTCTCCTTTTTCAAAAGAGACCTGACAGGTTTCCAAAACCTGTCAGGTCTTGATCGTTATTCTGTATGAATCACATACGGGTCGAACGCATCCCTTAACCCGTCGCCGATGTAGTTGATCGCCATGACGGTGATGAAGATCATTAAGCCGGGGAAGAATCCCAGCCAGGGGGCGGTGAAGATCTGGTTTTGCGCCGTCGAGAGGATACTGCCCCAGGTCGGCGTCGGCGGTTGGACTCCGAAGCCGAGGTAGCTCAAACCTGATTCGGTGATGATCGCGGACGCCATTTGCAACGTGCCGCTAACGAGGATCGGACCGGCGCAATTGGGCAGGATATGCCGCACGATCAAGCGGAAGGAATTGCCGCCCAACGCTTTCGAGGCGGAGACAAATTCCTTTTCGCGCAGAACCAGGAAAAGTCCGCGCACGAGGCGGGCGGGCCACATCCAGGAGAGGGCGGCGATGATGATGATGACCACGAAGATGCTGTTCTGCAAAATGAACAACTGCTGTTCGCGCAGGAACGCGCCGAGGATGATAAGCACGAAGATGGTGGGAAAGGTCAGAAAGGCATCTGTGATGCGCATCAAAATGGAATCGGTCCAGCCGCCGAAGAATCCGCTCAACGCGCCGATAGTGACCCCGGCAAAGATCGAAAGCAGGGTCGAGAATAACCCCACCGCAAGCGAGACCCTGCCGCCGTGCATGATGCGCGAGAGCAGGTCACGCCCAAGTTCATCCGTTCCCATCCAATGCGCGGCATTCGGGTCGCGTAATTTATTGGTTGGGTTTTGGTCTGTCGGGCTGAAAGGGTTCAAATCCGCCAACAGGCTGGCTGAGATCAATACGAGCATGACCGCAATTGCCACTCCCGCCAGCCTGTGTTTGAAAAACCGGCGCAGGACCAGCGATGCCATGGTCTGTTCTTTGGTCTTGAGCGGCTCAATCATATTTCACCCGCGGGTCGAGCCAGCCATAAGCGAGGTCGGCGAGGATATTGCAGACGATGATGAGCGCCGCCGTGATCATGACCACACCCAATAGCACGGGGTAATCGCGTCCCTTTGCCGCATCCCAGAACAGCCGCCCCATGCCGGGCCACGAGAAGATGGTTTCGACGAACAACGCGCCTGCGAACAGACTCGGCAGGTCGAGCGCGATGAGAGTGATCAACGGCAGGATGGCGTTCTGTAAGGCGTGTTTGTAATGCACCCAGCGGTCGGCAAGCCCCTTGGCTTTTGCGGTGCGGATGTAATCCTCATGCAGAACGTCCAACATGCTGGAGCGCAGGAAGCGCGAATACCAGGCGATCCATCCGAGGCTCAATGCGCTGACGGGTAAAACGAGATGCCAGAGCGTGTCGAGGAGATTTCCCTCCTGCCCGCGCGAGTTCATGCCGCCGACGGGAAAGAGCGGGTCGCCTGTAAATGGGTTTTTCAATGCGACGTAGAAGACAATGATCAACCCCAGCCCAAGCCAATACACCGGGATTGCCTGCCCGATGAATGTGATGGTGGTCATTGTGTAATCGAATGGCGAATAGGGCTTGCGGGCTGAGAAAATGCCGATGGGGATGGCGAACAGCAAAGTCACGAAGAACGAGGCGCCTACAAGGGTTAACGTGTTTGGAATCCGTTCGCCGATCATCTCCGAGACCGGGCGGCGGAATTTGATCGAATCGCCCATGCCGCCGCTCAACATGCCACCCAGCCAGCGCCCATATTGCACGGGCAGTGGGTCGTTCAATCCAAGTTTTTCTTCAATGGCTTCGATCTGCTCTTTGGAAATATTCGGGTTGCGCCGCGCGGCAGTCAGTGGTCCACCCGGGGCGGCGCGCACCATCAGAAACAGCAAAATGCTGATGACAAAGAGGATCGGAATCGTTTGTAGAATACGGCGCAGGGCGTAGGTTGCCATTTATGCCTCGAATACGATCTTACCGTTGACCATCGTCAAAACAGGGTTTGCCTCCATAATGTTCTTCGGGTCGAGCGCGAACAGGTCGTGCGAGAACAGCACAAGGTCGGCGAGATAGCCTTCCTTGATCTGTCCCTTTTCGTTTTCCATGAATTCGGCGTAGGCGGCGTCGCGCGTGTAACCGATAATGAGTTCTTCGAGAGTCAGGTTCTGACGCGGGTTGCCCTCATCCCATAATTCACGGTTCAAGCCGACATGCAGGTTGATCATCGGGTCGAAGGGAGCGACGGGCCAGTCACTGCCGTAGGCGATCTGGTTGCCTGCGTTCAAAATATCGCGCCATGCAAATGAAAGATGCCATCGTTCTTTTCCAACTCTTGTGGGCCACACGTCGCCCTCTGTAATGCTGAACGGGGCGTGACTGGTCTGCATCGAAGGCAGGACTCCCAGTTGTTTGAAACGCGGGATGTCATCGGGGTGGATGACTTCGATGTGTTCAATCCGGTGGCGGCTGTCGCGCTTCCCATTGGACTTTTGGACTGCTTCGTACCCATCGAGCGTTCGCCTCACCGCGCCGTCGCCGCAACAATGGACGAAGATCTGCAATCCCATTTTGTCGCACAGGGTTGCCATGCGCGTAAAGTGTTCGAGTGAGTAAATACCGTCTGGTTTGGCTTCGGGGTCGTCGGCATAGGGTTCGACGGTCAATGCTGTATAGGATTCCCAAACGCCGTCCATGAAGAATTTCGCCGCACCGCCGCGCGCGAACTCGCCTTTGACCTTTGCCATCTCGGCGGCTTCCTTCAGCATTTCTTCCGTTGTCTCCGGTTTAACGTGATACGGCTCATACACGCGCACCGTCATCTCGCCCGCATCTTCGACCGCGGCGTAGGTCATCAACTCTTCCATATCCCCGTTCATGTTGTGGACGCTGGTCACGCCGCGCGAATTCATCTTTGCCATCGTCATCTTGAGCAGTTCGCGTTTGCGGGCTTCGCTTGGTTCAGGGATCAGGTCGGAAACGAGTCCCATTGCTGTTTCTCGCAATTCACCGGTTGCGATTCCCTTCTCATCGCGGACGATGACCCCGTTGCCTTCCGCTTCCTTCCCCGGCTGGAGGATGCCCGCCAGTTCCAATGCTTTGGTGTTCGCCCAGGAGGTGTGACCGTCGTAGGCGTTGATGTAAACGGGTTTATCCGCGACGATGGCATCCAACTCTTGACGATTGTGGATGATGTCATACTTCACGCCGCGCCCATCCACCCATTCGGCGGTCTTGTTTTCCGCTTCGAATGCCAGCAGGGTTTGTTTGACATCCTCCAGGTTTTTCACATCATACAACTGCGCCCCGCCCATGGTGATCGCGCCCCACAGCAAATGGAAATGCGAGTCGATGAAACCCGGTGTCAGCGTGCGTCCCTGCCCATCCATGACCCGCGTATTGGAGCCTTTGAGTTTGTCCGCGCCGTCATTCGCCCCAACGTAGACGATGCGGTTTTCCCTGACGGCTACTGCCTCTGCCTGCGGGCTGGATGGGTCGCTGGTAAAAATCCTTGCGTTCTTGACGATCAGATCGGCGTGCTGGGTCATGGCTTGGCTCCTTGTTAATTTACGCAATCGGCGTCCTCCCCTGGCGCCGCCCGCCAGGGCAGGTGTAACGCCGACGGAACGGCAGGGGATGTTAGAGAATGTCCCCTGCGCGGAAAAATATTTTTTGAATGAAATAATGTTGCGGGTCGCCCTTATTTAATAAACTAGGACTTACGCAAAACTCCCAAACTTTGACCGCCGACCACTGACCGCGGTCCGCCGTCAGCGGTCACCAGCCGAAGAAACGAATGATTTTGCGTAAGGTCAGTTAATAAATGCAGAAAGCAAAACAAAAACGGTGATGATGACCAGTTGTGCCATTGGATAGAAACTGGCATTATCGAAGAGTTTTGCCGCCATGCGTCCTTCGCTTTGCTGACGGTAGAGGTCGTAGCCGGGTTTGAGGAGCAGAAAGGCTCCGGCGGCGGCTGTGGCAAGGCGATAGAACCAGCCCAAATTTAGGGGTGAAGCGAGAGGCAGGAAGAGGCTGAGGAGGACGGTTAATCCGAGCGTGATCAAAACAATAATCCCGGCGGTTTGAGTCCCAAGTTGCAGCGGGATGGTCTTGGCGTTGACTCGTTTATCTTCGGCGGTGTCATTCCAATCGGCAGGGATGTTCTGCCCGCCGATCTCCCAGACGAAGACCCAGGCGAGGATGAGCAACACAAGCGGTATGGACGGATTTTTATCCACGACATAAATCGCGGCGATGGGTCCGCTCGATTTGACCAGCCCGCTGACGAAGGTGCGCAGGTAGGTTACTTTGAACAGCATGACGTAGACAACTTCGAGAACCGCGGCAGCGATCAGGATGATCATGATGAATGGATTCAGGAAGTAGGAACCCGTGAGCGCGACTGCAAACCAGACCGCAAACCAAAGAAAGCCGCTTCGGTAGGGCAGGATGTCGCGAGCGAGCGGGTAGCGCATGTCGGAGGCTTCGACGGAGTACCCGGCGTTGATTCCATCTGTAAATTTTTCCTTGTCCACCATCACGCCGACGATATCGTTGAGGGCGTAAATGGCGGTGTATGCCGCAAAAGCGGTGAAGAGCGAAAGGGCGATGGTTGAGATGGGGGGGAAGGCTCCCAGCCACAACAGGGCGACAAAGCCGGGCAGGGCAATATCCAATACGCCGTGCGTGGTGCGGGATAACGCAAAAAATTTTTTCATGAGTGAAATTCTCCGCCGGTTATTTTTTGAAATGCGCCATGTAATTATTATCTTCTTTATTGGCTGCCACGCTGAATTTCTTGGTGAACGGATTGTACATGAGGCTGGAAAGGCGCTCAAATTTTAACCCCGCCGCCTGATTCCAGGCTTTGAGTTCGTTGGGGCGGATTAATTTGGAATAGGTGTGCGTGCCGTGCGGCAGCAGGCGCAAAATATATTCGCCGCCGAAGATGACCATGATGAAGGCTTTGAGCGTGCGATTGATGGTGGAGAAGAAGGCTTGTCCGCCTGGTTTGAGGGCTTTGGCGCAAGCCGCCACGACTTTTTCCGGTTCGGGGACGTGCTCGAGCATTTCCATACACACCACCACGTCGAAAGTTCCGGCTTCCTTTTCCGCGAGGTCTTCGACGCGTTCATAACGATAATCAATGGATAAGCCCTGACTCTGCGCGTGGTATCTTGCGGCGTGGATGGACGCCTCGGACAAGTCCAAGCCTGTGACTCGCGCCCCGGCTTTTGCCAGCGCCTCAGAGAGGATTCCGCCCCCGCATCCCACGTCGAGGATTTTTGGATTCTGAACCGTGACTTTCTCCATGATGAAGTTGGTCCGCAGCGGGTTGATGACGTGAAGCGTGCCCATCTCGCCGTTGAGGTCCCACCAGATCTGGGAGACACGGTCGAACTTGTCAATTTCGTTTACGTCTGCGTTTTCAAATGTGGTCATGTTTTACAGTGATCCGATCTTCCAAATATTTTACTGCGGACTCGATTTCGTCCGGTCTGATGTCGTTTACAAATATACAGCCTCCGATGCCGCGCGGCAGGGGGACTCGTTGCAACCCGTTTCGGTGGTAGGTGCGTTCCGTCAGCGAATCCCAGAGCAGGCTTGGGTCGAGGATCGAAGCGTCGAGTTCGAAGCCGAGGGTTGCGACCAGTTGAAATATCCGCCCGGTTTCGTCTTCCGTGAGCAGGCTCCGCTCGCGGGCGATCACACTCGAGACGAGGATGTCCAACAATACCGCCTCACCGTGAAAGATATGCGCTTCGTGGCGGGTTTCCAGCCCATAACTGAAGGTGTGACCAAAGTCCACCTTGCGGGCGAGTTCTTCCTCGAACAGGTTGGGTTGCAATTCTTCGATCATGCCGCTGATGGCGCGGTCAAGGATGGCGTTGCCGTCTTCGTTCTGGAAATGCAAATCAACGCTTTGCGCGCCGCGCATTTCGAGCAGGGAGAATAGCCCCGCATCTTTGATGACCGCCAGTTTGACGATCTCGCAGACTCCGTTCAGGATGTGACGCCTTGGCAGGGTTTTGAGAAAGGCTTTGTCGAGCAAAACTTTCTGCGGAGGATGAAACGCGCCGAGCCGGTTCTTGCTCCCGTTGAAGTTGATCCCGGTCTTGATGCCGATGGAGGCGTCCACGTAGCCCATCAGGGTCGTCGGCACTTTGATATGCGGCACGCCGCGCCGGTAACTGCTGGCGACCAAGCCGACCACATCGGTCAGCACCCCGCCGCCGATGGCGATGATCGGCTCGTCGCGGCGGTGGATGGGGAACGAATCCAGTTCGCGCAGGAGGCGCAGGTAATGGTCGAGGGTCTTGTTCTCTTCGCCGCCGGTGAAGACGACCACTTTTGCTTCGATGTGATGATAGGAAAAATAATTCCGTATCTCTTCAGAGAAATGTTTATCGACGTTTTCATCCACCACCACGAATCGGCGGGCATCTTCGATTTTACCTGTGGATAACAGCGCCCAGTTCTGCGGATGGAAAATGTTGGAGGTGTTGACAACCTCATATTCGATTGTGTGTTGATATATGACTCTTTTTGTGCTCATTCTAATAACTCTAAACGATCCGCCTCCAGTTCGATTTTGCCTCAAGTATCCGTTTTGCCAGCGCCTTCGCCATTTCGAGGCTGTGATTCTTGTAATTGCCGCACTGTTCAATGTTGGCGTAGGGTACTTCTCCGGCAGCGAGGACATCGTTCAGTATCTTTTCGTAGGTATCGTGGATGGTTTGCGCCCGTCCCTCATTGAAAAGGATCAGGTAAAAACCGGTCTGGCATCCCATCAGCCCGACGGAGATGAAATTCTGCGGCATGTATTTCTGGAAACCCCATAGCAGGAAATGCTCGAAGGAGTGCATTTCGGTGGAGGATAGAAAGACAGAATTCGGCTCGTTGATGCGCAGGTCCACCGAATAGACAATATCGCCGGTGGGTCCCGGCGTGGCGGCGCGTAATTTTACATGCGGAGCTTTTAATATCCGATGATCCAATTCCCCAACCGTCCCAGCCTCCCAGCCGAGTTTGGCAAAATCAAGCATGACTCTCTCCTCTGAAATGTGACGTCATTGCGAGCGAGCGTAAGCGAGCGAAGCAATCTCATGTTTGCGCGCACTCAACGGGCAGGGAGATTGCTTCGTCGTCGCTCCGTTCCTCCTCGCAATGACAATGGCTTCAAACAAACTGCGACAAATGCTTATAACTGTCGTTCAGCGCCTTCTCCCATGAGGCAACGTGGTGATACAACTCGACCGAGGCGTACCCGGAGAAGCCGTTATCTGCCAGGGTCTTGAAGGTGGCGGCGAAATCCATTGTCCCTTCGCCGGGGATCTCATGGAAGTGGACGATGCCCGTCAGAGTGTTTGCTACCATTTTATCCATCAACAACTTCCCGTTCCTGTCTTTTGTGCTTCGCAGATAGATGATGATGGGGCGGGCGCGTTCGAGTACGTCGTAACTCAATCCGGGGACAGAGATGAGGTAGACGAATATTTCGCTCTCGAAGGGCGATTGACCCGCGAACAGGCTGTTGTAATCCACGAAGGCGGGCGGGGCGGAGATGTTCGCAGAGCCGAGAATTTTCTCGATGCGCTTCTTATGATCCGCGCCGGGCATTTCATCATGGAAATAGATCGGGTGGTCCGGGTCGACGAGCAGGTAATCCGCTGTTTCAGGGAAGTAGATGAGGTATTTGGCGAAACTCAGGTCCATTTTCAGATCATCTGCCCATTTGACCAGTTTCAGGTTGTAGCCTTCCTGCGAATCAGAAACGTGCAGAAAACGCGCATGAGGCGCGGCTTTGCCGAGAGTTTCGAGGTAATTTGTTTCGGAGCAGTAGTTATGATTCAGGTCCAGGTGCAATTGCAGGCGCTTTGAACCCACTTCGTTGACAAGACTCAGACCCTGATCGAGAGTCTCGATGTACATCCCGGGTTCCGGTTCGATCAATAACGTAATGTCATCGTCGCTTCTCAGATAATTAAGGCATTGATGAATGCTATCCACCAGCAGTTCACGCGGGTTGACAGAGGGATTCGAAACGTGCTCGTCGCGGATGAAGCCGCTGCCGAAGGTGACCAGGTCAACGCCCAACTTGCGCGCCACGTCAATTCCGCGGCGGACAAGATCGATGCGGCGCTTTCTGCCTGCGAGGTCTGGGCTCATCAGCGACGGTTCATGGGGACGCTGGGGCGTAAAGAAATGTGAAGCGGTCGAGACGCAGGCGGCTTTGACTTCGAGGCTGGCGAGTCGCTTTTTGACGGCTTCGAGATATTCATCTGTGATGTTGAAAGGGTTGAACTGGTCGCGATGGAAGGACAGTTCAACGCCGGGGTACCCTGCTTTATCCACTTCTTTGATGGCATGTAAAAAATCCAGGTTGGTTAAGCCAAACGTGCTGTAACAGAGTTTGATCATGGCTGGGGCTCCATGTGGGTTTGTTTTTCAACCGGCGGCATTTCTTTCCGGCGAGACAGTGTGAAATTTTACCATGCGCTTGTGACGAATCATGCAATCAGATTGGAAAGGAGTGGCTGATTACTTTGCTGCATACTTCTTGTTGTGGATATTCCAGCCTGCGCTGTGGTTTATAATTCAATTCTATGACGGCTCAAAAGAAAGTGGTTGTCGCCATGTCTGGCGGCGTGGATTCCTCGGTTGCGGCGGCTTTGCTCAAGGAGCAAGGCTATGATGTGACCGGTATGATGATGCGCCTGTGGAGCGAGCCCGGCAAGGAAGAGTCTAACCGCTGCTGCACCCCCGATTCCATGGCTCAGGCGCGGCGTGTGGCTGGGATTTTGGATATTCCTTTTTATGTGGTGGATGCCAAAGATGTTTTCCGTGAGACCGTGGTGCAGTATTTTCTGGATGGATATGCCAGTGGCGAGACGCCCAACCCGTGTTTGGTGTGTAACCGTCAGATCCGTTGGGCGTTTTTGTTGAACCATGCTTTGGCGTTGGGGGCGGAATTTATGGCAACGGGGCATTACGTTCGACGGCGGACGGCAGATGATGGACGATCAGAACTTTGGCGTGCAGTGGATCATTCAAAAGATCAGTCGTATGTATTGCATGTATTGGGGCAGGATAAGTTGAAGCGCGCGCTCTTCCCGGTGGGGGATTATCCCAAGCCGGAGATTCGGGCGATTGCAGAGCGGTTTGGTCTGCCGACGGCTTCGCGCAAGGATTCGCAGGACTTGTGCTTTTTGGCGGGTGAAGATTACCGTCACTTTTTGCAGCGCAACGCGCCGGAGATTTTAAAGCCGGGAGCGATTGAAACGCCTGATGGCAAAGTGAT
>DAOTXI010000341.1:0-2612 GCA_034435475.1 Anaerolineales bacterium | reverse complement strand
CGAGAATACGGTGGTACTCGCCATTTCACAATCCGGCGAGACCGCCGACACGCTTGCGGCAATGGAAGAAGGCAGGCGCAAAGGCGGCATTGTCTGGAGCATTGTCAACGCCATTGGCTCGCAAGCCATGCGGTTGGCAGACGGATTTATCTCGATGCAAACCGGACCGGAGATCGGGGTGGCGTCCACCAAAGCCTTCACCGCCCCCTTGGTTGATCAATACATGCTGGCGATTCTGCTGGCAGACCTGCGCGGGGTGATCGATGAAAAGACCCGCCACGAACTGGTCTCTGACCTGCGCCTCGTGCCGGACCTGGCCGGGCGGGTGATGGACACAGAAGCCGATGTTGAAAAAGTGGCTTACGCGCTCAAGGATATCGAAGGTTGTTTGTACCTGGGGCGCGGTATTAATATGCCCATTGCCTATGAAGGCGCGTTGAAACTCAAGGAAATTTCGTACATCCACGCCGAGGGTTACCCGGCGGGTGAAATGAAGCACGGCCCCATTGCGCTGATTGACGAAGAAATGCCCGTGCTGTGCATTGCGCCAAAAGACCCCTGGCACGAGAAGATGATCTCGCAGATTCAGCAAGCCAAGGCGCGTGGAGGCATGGTCATCGCCGTTGCCACCGAAAGCGACCAACTGGTGAAGGACATGGCAGATCATGTTTTGTGGATTCCCGAAGCGCCTTGGATGCTCTCTCCCATTATCACTGTGCTCCCCCTGCAAATGCTGGCATATCACATTGCCGCCATCCGCGGGTTGGATGTGGATCAGCCGAGGAATCTGGCGAAGAGCGTGACGGTGGAATAAAAGGGGTGTGGCGATGTAAACCCCGCATTAACATCGCAAAATTCATAAAAAACGACCGCCAACGGCAGACCATGGTCCGCCGTCGGCGGTCAATTGATTTTGCATAAGTCTAAATCAAACCGCAAAGCAAACTTTGCGGTATCGAGTTAGGCTCCCTCCCCCATTGCAATCGCCATTACATCGTAATACGTCCCCGCTCCAAAACCATCGAACAAAATATGGTCGCCGAGCTTGATCTCCGGCAGTTTGCGCAGGAAGGCAATAATATTAGAAGCCGCGCTGACGTTGCCGAAATCGCTCAAAAGCCAGGGCATGGGGAATTCGATCCCCAGTTTGGAGAGGTGTTTGGCTTTCAGGGCGTTGATCTTGTAATTGGCGTGATGCACAATGCCCATGGTGATGGATTTTCCGGAATTGCCCATGCGCTCCATCAGGGACTGATATTCGCGGTAGACATCTTCAACCACCTGCACCCCGTTCCGGACGAACAACTTCACCATACCCATCAGCCCTGCCATTTCAACGGCTTCGCCGTTTTTCGGTTCGTTCATCAACCCGGCAATGCGCACCTCGTTTTCGAGATTACGGGTAACATCCAACAGGGACGCTTCCGCCTTCATGCCGGAATGCGGATATTGCATTTTTACCGCAAGCAAGCCTTCTTCGTCGTACGCCTCGAAACTTTTCCCCGCCAGGAAACGCATCGTCTCGCCGGGGATGACGCCAATCGCGCCCATGCCGTTGCCGAACAATTGCAGGGCGTTCTTATCGGTCGTCCCACACATGATTCGGCTCAAGCCTTCGATGCCGCCGACCAGAACCTTTTTCCCGCGCAGATGCTCTGCGATGTTCAAACTTCCAGGTTGAGAGAGGCTCGGGTTGAGAGCCAGGTGCAGGGCGCCCATCGAGCCGTCGCAGGCTTTGTGGACGGAAACCTTCAACGCTGATTCGGGAATCCCAGCCATGCGTGAAATTTCCCGGATGTAATCCAGCGAGATCGGTCCGGTCATGCCGACCAGCACCCCTTCGACTTCGGATGCCTTCCAGCCGCATACATCGAGCGTCTTTTTCAACAAACGCGCGCCGACTTCCAATTCCAATTGTATATTATACGCATCGCTCAAACGCGGAACATGCTGGCGGAAATTAAAGCCAAGTTCCGATAAATTCAAAATTTCGTCCGTTTCAAAAGAACTGCCGTTCCGCTCTGAAAGGAAGGAAGGCAGGGAAGCGTTGCTGTAACTTTGCCCCCAGGAACCGTACGCGCCTCCGATTCCAAGCCGGGGGTTGTAGACGCCCTCCAAGCCGAGCGGCACGCCGGGACCGACCGGAATGACCGATTTTTCCACATTGGGACGCTCATAAAATGAGGATGGTACAGGGGTATCAGACATGCAAAACGCTCCTTTTGAGAAATAGAACACCCATTACCCCAAAAAGCTACCCCTCAGCGGGTAGAATATCCCGCATCACAAACACGGAGAACACTCATGCGACCCGACTGGGATTCCTATTTTTTGAAGATCGCCTACGCCGTATCCGAACGCAGTACCTGCGACCGCGCCTTTGTGGGCTGTGTTCTGGTGCGCGAAAAACGCATCCTGACCACCGGTTTCAACGGCTCCCCCGCCGGCCAGGGACATTGCGACGAGATCGGTCACTTGATGGTGGAGGGGCATTGCGTCCGCACGATTCATGCCGAGACGAACGCCATCATTCAAGCCGCCTTGCATGGCGTTTCGACAAAAGGCGCAACCTGTTACGTCACCCACCTGCCCTGCATCAACTGCACCAAGGC
>DAOTXI010000340.1:0-1731 GCA_034435475.1 Anaerolineales bacterium | reverse complement strand
CACTGATGCCGACCAAATCTGTCGGCTCATCGTATGGGATGCGTTCCATGCGGTCGTCGTAGAATTTTATTTCTACGCCTTCAGGGGTCAGCCCGGCAATGGCGGCAGGCGGAAGCGGCTCCATTTGCCAGAGGCGGATGTAGGGCTGGTCTTTGCGCCGACCGATGCAGGGATGAATAAGAGTTAACCGCATGGGGCGTTATCCCCTTTGTCCACCATCGGCAATGCCATTTCAAGCGCAGGCTCTGGCATGAATACAGGGCTGACGGGTTTTTCGTCGAGTTGACCGATGATCCAATCACAGTTGTAAAAATCTTTAAGATGATGAGCGTAGAAACGATAGCCCATGTTGGCGATCCACCACACAGGGGTTTGGATGCGCGATTTGAGATAACGCGCCGCCATGGCTGATGCTGAGTAGGTGTATTTCCAGGCTTTTTCGTGTCCTTCATATAACTCGGCAGGCGTTATCAACTTTGGTTGAAAGACAACATGTTGGGCATCGTACAACTCCCAATTTTTAGTAAGGATGCGTCCTTCAGATTCGAGGCGTTTATATAAACCTGTGTTTGGGAACGGTGTGACAATTGCAAAACGCGGCAAATCAATGCCCGCATCAATGGCGAATTTGGCGGTCTGCATGAAAACGTCGGTGGTGTCGTGGTCGAGACCAAAGGTGAAACATGCCATGAGCGTGATGCCATGCCGGTGAAGTTTTTGCGTCAACTCCTTGTATTGGTCGGGAGAGTTGAATCCCTTTTTGGTCTGGCGCAGGTTGGCGGTTGAAATGGATTCGAATCCCATCAGCAGGCCTGTGCATCCGCTGCGGGCGGCGAGGGAAAGGAGCGCCTCATCCTTACCGAGAAGTGTGGTGGACAATCCGAACCAATTCACCTTGAGGGGAATCATCGCCTCGAACAAACGGGCGGCATATTCTTTGTCCGAGATGAGGTTCAGGTCAATGAAGATGATCTTGCGCCCCCAGTGCTGTTTGATATCGGCGATCACATCTTCGACGGGTTTGAAATACGGATGAATGCCCCAAGCGGCGGGTGCAACACAGAACTCGCAACTGTGAACGCAGGAGCGTGTGGCTTCAAAGACATGTGTGGTGAGATAATGCTGTTTCTTCATCAACTCACGCTTCGGGAAAGGACGGTTTGCCAGGCTAAGGTCGGGAGCCATGTCGTAGCGCGGCTTCATTTGTCCCGCCGCAAAATCGCGCAAGAGTTG
Organism: Anaerolineales bacterium; assembly: GCA_034435475.1. Lineage (GTDB taxonomy): Bacteria > Chloroflexota > Anaerolineae > Anaerolineales > Villigracilaceae > Villigracilis. The sequence continues at coordinate 498 of DAOTXI010000340.1, read as the reverse complement.
GGGCCAGGTATCTTCGGCGTAGCCCACAACAATCGAGTCGGCGTGGGGCTGGGCATCCTCAGGCATCAGCGTAATATGAGGTCCGCCGAGCACGACGGGAATCCCGCGTCCGCGGAAATGAGCCGCGAGTTCGTATGCCCGCATCGAAGAGCCAGTGATGACGGTCATCCCGATCAAATCGGTTTGCAGGTTTAAGTCCACGTCTTCAATGCCTTCGTCGAGAATCTCAACCGTAGCGTTGAGTTCGGGCGGAATGTAGGCGGCAAGCGTGGATAATGTGAGCGGGGCATAGCGAAGGTTCTTTTTGAAAATTCCCCCACGATGGCGATACAACGGTCCTTTGGGCGAAATGAGCGTGATCTTCATATGAAGCAGCCTCCTGTTTTCAAAACACCGTCCCCCCCGGCTCATCATCCATGGGGGGTAAACTTTCACAGTATTATGACATATCTTTGGGAAAAACCGCCAAAAACTGTCATGTTTGTAATTTTTCAAAAA
>DAOTXI010000339.1:0-2925 GCA_034435475.1 Anaerolineales bacterium | reverse complement strand
CCACGGCGGCGTCTTCATGCATTTCGGCGAGAGCGCCCAGCGTAGTCAACTGGCTTTTGTGACATTGGATAGCGCGCCAGGCGGCGCGACAATACTCCGCCATTTCGATGCGAGTCGTGATCATCCATTCCTTCCAGGGGTTTTCACCGCGCAATTGACCGCCTACCGGGAAAGTCATATCGCCCATGAAAGGCGCGATCAGGTTGACAAAATTTTCGCCATCCACCATGTAATAGAGTTTGGAGACGCGATGAGCGGGGAGATTTTCAGGGTCGTCATAACTTGCATCCGCGGCGCAGACGATGGCGGCATTGGTGAATTGTCCGATGGCGATATGGTCGGGATGACCGTAATTGCCGTCATGCGGAAAGGTCACCACAACTTGCGGCTGGATGCGGCGGATATGGGAGACGATTTTTCCGATGGCTTCGGCTGGGTCGGCTCGATCCACCTGACCGTCCATGTAATCGAGGAAGGAGAGGCTCGTCAAGCCGAGTTCCTTAATGGCGTTGCGAAGTTCCGCCTCACGGAGCTGGCCGAGTCGTTCCGGACCTGGATTCTGCTCCTCGGGACCGAACCAGCCCGCCTCGCCGCGTGAAGCGCAGACGAGATGAGTCTCGACCCCTGCGGCGGAATACTTCGCGAGAGTCCCGCCCATTCCCATTGATTCATCATCGGGATGCGCAAAAACAGCAAGGAGTTTCATGTGCGGCATGTTGGGAATTCCCTCATAAAAAGGGCAGCAGTTCCTTTAATTATCTTGCTCTCCCGTTGCTGGCGGGAAAATCGCTCGCCACAAAGGGTCACGAAGGTACACAAAGGTTTTTTTGAAGGCTTTTTCCTTCGTGTACCTTTGTCTCCTTTGTGGTTGAAAAATTAAATCCCGTTAAAAACGGTAGAACCAATTATCGTTGCGAAACCTTTTGCAATGTTTCGGCGGTTATATTGAACGCCTTGGCAAATCCCGCTACATAACGCCCGCCTTTGGGTGTAATACGCCAAAAGTTAAAATCGGATAATTTGAACAACTGCGCCGACTCGGGAAAGCGCGCAAGATATTGTTGCTTGAGAGGTGTATACCCCGGCTCGCCGTTCTGGATCATCTCCGCCTTGCCGCGGATGGAAACGCGGGCAAGCGTTTGGGGATCCGCGCGATCATCGTCGGTCTCGCAGATCATGATGGACACCCGGTTATCCTTTTGCATATCCACTGTATGCTGGGCAAGGCGGCTGACGAAGATATAAAACGCCGAGAAGTCGTCGTTATAAATGAAAGCCGCCATCGAAACCTGCGGCGCTTCATCGCGCAGGGTTCCCAACGACGCAATACGTGCCGCGCGGATGAGTTGAGCCAGAACTTTTTCAGATTGAGCATCCATGATATTTACTCCCCAATGGGCGGATTATCCAGACGCAAGCCGTGTCCGCGTACGGTGTTGATGTATTGATGGGTCGGGTCGAGCACTGCCAGCCGGTCGCGGAGGCGGCGGATGAGCGCATCCAGCGCCTGATCAGAGACGCCCGCCGTCTGGTCTTCGCCCCATACCTCCGAAACGAGATTGACGCGATCCAATACCTGCCCCTGATTTTCATAAAGAGTCCAAAGCAACTTGAATTGTTGGGCGGAGAGAGGCGGCATTAATTGCTGTTGATTTACCCAGACCTGGCGCGATTTTTGATCCATCACCAGCCTTCCGCCGCGCGGGCCGCCCTCCGCCAGCGGCATGGTGGCATCGGAGGTAAGAAAGGTAAATTGCTGCGCCAGGGCAATGCCAAAGGAATCGCCATCCTGTAACATGACGGGTCCTGTCAACTCGGTTCCGTTGTGATTCGTGCCATTTTTACTTCCCAGGTCTTCGAGTGTCACGCCTTCCTGCGTGGGGGTGATGCGCGCGTGAAAGCGCGAGACCTGCCGGTCTTGCACCTGCACCTCGCAGGTTGGGTCGCGTCCCATCATCAGGGTTTTACTCAAGGTCCAGCGCTGGCCTTTCAACGGTCCATCCTGAGCGACCAGTATCGGGAATTCCTCTTCGCGTTCCATAATCTCCTCGTTGGTTTGCCCGGTAGAAGAAGTCTCTATAGACCTGTTCTACATTCATGCAAAGCAGTTTATAATATAGCAGAAAAGCGGGATTCTGTGCATGGATTATATTGCAAATCTCGTACAGGGATGCAAAGGCGATACACGCCGAAAATATCGCCCATCATCACAGCCGCTTTTCATTAAGTGAAGGAGAAGGTTTGTCCCCATCGTTATCGAACGGGGAGACCCTGCGTGAACGCTACGTCGTCCGTGAACAGGTCGGGCGCGGCGGCACAGGCAATATTTACCTTGCAGAAGATATGCGTCTGCAGGGGAGATTGTGCGCTCTCAAAGAAGTAGAGCACAACCAGGCTCTCCCGGAAGAGGTCATGCAACAGGCTCGCGAACAATTCTTTCGCGAAGCGTCTGTTCTCGCGCGCCTCGACCACCCCAACCTTCCCAAAGTCTCCGATTTTTTCTCGGTCGAAACCCGCGATTACCTCGTGATGGATTACGTGCCCGGCAAGGACCTGCGTCAGATGATGCAGGATGCGCGCCGCAACGATGCATTCCTTCCTGAAAAAGAGGTTCTCAACTGGGCGGGGCAGATCGCCGACGCGCTGGATTATCTCCATCACCAGGACCCGCCCATCATCCACCGCGACATCAAACCGAGCAATATCAAACTCACGCCCAGCGGATTGGTCAAACTGGTGGATTTTGGTCTGGTCAAGATCATGGCTCCCGGCGAAGTGACCATCACAGTCATCCAGGGTCAGGGAACCGCGCTTTATACTCCGCTCGAACAATACGGTGGCGACGACACACATACCGACCCGCGGGCGGATATCTTCTCCTTCGGCGCGACTCTCTATCATCTCCTGACCAACGAGCCCCCAGCG
>DAOTXI010000338.1:0-1793 GCA_034435475.1 Anaerolineales bacterium | reverse complement strand
CTCATGCGTCAACTCGGAGAGCGCCTGCCGATCCGTAATGCGACTGACGCCATAGGTTTCCTGCAGTTCCTGCTCGCTGGGAACCAGGTCGCCAGGTTTCCAGGTGCCATCCCCCAATTTTTCGAGGAGGCGTTGCTTCACCTGATAATACAACGGGACGGGGGAGTTGCGGTCGAGAGTGGGCATGGCGGCTCTTTTCATCAAATGTTATAACATTATAACAATAATACCTATGAGCGGGGATTAAGTCAAGTTCGACGGCGGACCGCAGACCGCCGATGATAGGCGCAGTCGGTCGTCGGTCGTCGGCGGTCTGCGGTCATTATCAATTGTCAAACGCAGGAAGATTCCACAACTTCAGCCCTGTCCCCTCATGCATGGCGCGGTGAACAGGGACTCCGTCGTATGCCGTCAGGGTGAATTCAACGGCGAAGGCTTTGGCTTGGATGACATGCCCACCGATGACGACCACGCCCGCATCATTGGCATCTTCATCTTGATATGAAAGAGTCAAATGGAAATGAACTTGTGGTTCGCCATCTAATAGGGAAATGGTTCCATGACCTGAAAGGATTTCCAACGGACGAAAGAAGAACAGCGACGGATTTCGCTCGCGGGTTTGGAAGTTGTACTCGCTTAATTCCACACTGGTGATTCCGCCCAGCAATTCAAACGTGGCGGCTTGGATGTTTTCTTTCTTGGCGATCTTTGCCAGCGCGTCGTGGATATATTCTTCAGCGGTGATCGTGCCCATGAAGACGCGGGTGGATTGGGTGTTTACGCGCGCGAGTGAGGTGGTCATGGTGGAGTCCTTGGGGATTGGTAAATGGTAATTGGAGATTGGTAATTGATCGCTGACCGCCGACGGATGACCGAATCAACAGCGGTCGGCGGTCGGTCGTCTGCGGTCATTTCAACAGCGTCTTTGCACCGTTCATTATCAATACTTGCGAAATTCCTAAAATCATCGTCGCGCCGCGAGCGATCATTTTGTCGGCGTCGTCTTTAGCGGCGGCGGTAATGCCTGCGGCGACGCCTGCTTTCTTGCAAATGGCAAATACTTTATCAATCATCTCTTGCACTTCGGGGTGATTAGATCCGTCGGGGAAGCCCATGTTGAGCGAAAGGTCACGCGGACCGATAACTACCGCGTCCACATGCGGCTGGGAAATCATGGTTTCAAAGTCATCGAGCAAAGCAGGGTCTTCAAATTGCGGGATGACCATGGTCTGCTCGTTTGCAAATTGGATGTACTTCTCCGCTCCCCCGCTGTATGCCATGTATTTGGAGGCTCTGGAAATGCCCACGCCTCTTTTCCCGACGGGCGGATATTTCACGGCTTCGATGAGCATTTTCACCTCGGACGCATTTCGCAGGTCGGGCATCATCACGCCCAGCATGCCCGCGTCGAGATATTGCAGGACGATCTTCGGGTCTTTGGGTCCAATGCGCACGAGCGGAGTCATGCCCGTCAACTCGCAGGCGCGGATGACGTTGACGGCTTGGTCGGGGTGGAGCAGTCCGTGTTCGGCGTCGAGCATGTAGTAGTCGTAGCCTGCCAAGCCAAAAAGTTCGGCAAGCTGTGGGTCGGTTGAGGTGGAGATCACGCCCAGGGCTGGCTGACCAGCTTTGAGTTTAAGTTTGAGGCGATTTTCTTGGCTGAACATGTCAACTCCTGACGACAGACCGCCGACCATAGACCGCCGTCTGTCGTCTGCGGTCAAATTAAATTACTCCTGCGTCTTGCAAGGCTTTCATCTCTTCCATGCTTAATCCAAGCGAGCCGTACACTT
>DAOTXI010000337.1:0-2685 GCA_034435475.1 Anaerolineales bacterium | reverse complement strand
CTAAGCGGATTCGCTGACGCGCCGTTCGACTTCCCACGCTTCGATCTCGTCCTGCTCGGCATGGGCGATGACGGTCACACCGCCTCTTTATTTCCCGGCTCGCCCGTAGAAATTGAAACCTCCACCATTGCAGTCACTGCCCATTATCAAGATCGCCCCGCCAACCGCGTCTCTCTGACGCCCAGAGTGTTCAATCAAGCCAGAGAGATTTGGTTTTTGGTCACCGGCGCAGGCAAGGCAGAGACGTTACGCCGCGTCATAAAAGGCGAACGAAATTTGGAGTTATACCCTGCACAGAGAATTCAACCTGTAAATGGAAACCTGGTTTGGATGATCGATGAAGCGGCAGGAAAGTTTTTATAAATCACACTGCTCTGTTAGGGGCCAAGCCCCAACAGAGCGAATACCAAAGGAGCAACAAAATGGAATTAGCACTGATCGGTTTAGGCAAAATGGGATTGAACATGGCGAAACGCCTCACCAAAGGCGGACATCGCGTGATCGGTTACGCCCGCACAAAAGAGAGCGTTGATAGTGCCGTAAAAGAAGGTATTGAAGGCGCGTACTCAGTAGAAGAAGCTGTCGGCAAGCTCAACTCTTCTCCCAAAGTCGTTTGGGTCATGGTTCCGGCTGGAGCCACCACCACCGAAACTATTGAGAAGGTCGCTTCCTTAATGAAGAAAGGCGACATCATCATCGACGGCGGCAACTCGAACTACAAAGACACCATCAAGCACGCTGAAATGCTCGCAGCCAAAGGCATCGACTTTGTTGACTGCGGCACCAGCGGCGGCATTTGGGGTCTCACCGAAGGCTACAGCCTCATGATCGGCGGTAAAGAAGAAGTGACCAAGAAATTGAATCCCATCTTCGAAACCCTCGCCCCAGGAAAAGAACTCGGCTGGGGTCGTGTCGGTCCGCATGGAGCCGGTCACTACGTGAAGATGGTTCACAACGGCATCGAATACGGCATGATGCAAGCCTTTGCTGAAGGCTTCGGCATTTTGAAAGGCAAAAAAGAATTCGGTCTCGACCTTTCGCAGGTTTCGCACATCTGGCAGCATGGCAGCGTTGTCCGCTCATGGTTGCTCGACCTCGCCGCCAACGCCCTCGACGAAGACACCGAACTCAAAGACATCAAGCCTTGGGTGGCGGACTCCGGCGAAGGTCGCTGGACCGTGTTTGAATCCATTGATCTTGATGTCCCCGCCCCGGTCATCACCCTTGCTTTGCAAATGCGCTTCGCCAGTCGCGACGAAGAAAACTACCCCGCCCGCATGCTCGCCGCACTCCGCAACCAATTCGGCGGACACGCGATCAAGAAAGCTAAATAAAAGGATGGAGAATGGTTAATGGATGTCTTATCCCATTAACCATTCTCCATTAACCATTTTATGAACACTCCACTTTATAACGGCTTATTAACAACGATCATCATCTTCGGTGCCTCTGGCGATCTGACCCAGCGCAAGCTGATCCCTTCGCTGTTCAATCTCTTTCGCAAACGCCGCACCCCGAAGAAATTTCAAATCTACGGTTTCGGCGGAACCGCTTTTACCGATGAACAATTCCGCGAACACCTCTATAAAGGAATAAAAGAATTTGCCGGGTACGAGTTCACCGATGAAGAGTGGAATGTCTTTGCGCCCAACTTGCATTACCATGCCGGTAAATATACTGAAGCAAGCGACTTTCAAAAGCTAGCCGATGCGCTGACCGCCTCAGAAGAAGGCGAAGCCAATCGTCTCTTTTACATGGCATTGCCGCCCACGCTCTTCCCCACCATTATTGACAACCTCAACGCCACCGGTCAACTGCACGAGAACGGCAGTTGGCGGCGGGTGGTGCTCGAAAAGCCCTTCGGCACCGACCTCGCCTCGGCTGTGGAATTGAACAAGCAAGTCCATAAGGCATTGCACGAAAACCAGATCTATCGCATCGACCATTATCTCGGCAAAGAAACCGTGCAGAACATTCTTTTCACACGCTTTGCCAATACCATCTTTGAGCCGATCTGGAATCGCAACTACATCGACCACGTACAGATCACCGTCTCTGAAAAAGTCGGTTTAGAACATCGCGCCGGTTTTTATGACGGCGTCGGCGTGCTGCGCGATATGTTCCAAAACCATCTCTTGCAAATCTTGACCCTCGTCGCTATGGAGCCGCCTGCTTCATTTAGTGCCAGTCACCTGCGCAATGAGAAGGTCAAAGTCCTCAGTGCCATCCAACCGATGACGCCCGAACAGGTGGCAGCCAATACAGTGCGGGCGCAATACAAAGGCTACAAAAACGAAGAGAAGGTCAACCCCAAGTCCACTACGCCTACCTATGCGGCTCTGCGTTTATTTATCAACAACTGGCGCTGGAAGGGCGTGCCGTTCTATCTACGTTCGGGCAAGAACCTCGCTGAAAAGCAAACACAGATCATCATCCAGTTTAAAGCGCCGCCGACCACTATGTTCCCCATGCAGACCATGAAGCCGAACATGCTCGTGCTCTACCTCCAGCCCGACGAAGGCGTCCACTTGCGTTTTGAAGCCAAGGCTCCCGATACGGTCAACGAAACCCGCTCGGTGGATATGGAATTCCACTACGATGACGCCTTTGGCAAATCATCCATCCCCGAATCTTACGAACGCCTCTTGCTGGATGCCCTGCAAGGCGACGCCTCTCTCTTCACCC
>DAOTXI010000336.1:0-4728 GCA_034435475.1 Anaerolineales bacterium | reverse complement strand
CGCCTGCGGCGAGCATCTCATCCAACGGCGGGAAGTACGCCACGCCCACCTTCACAACGCCTTCGATCTCCAATGCGATCAACACGCCATACAACGGCACGCCGCGCACAAAAGAAATCGTCCCATCAATGGGGTCCACGATCCAGCGAAAGGCATGACCATTACCGTTCTCACCGTATTCCTCCCCGACAATGGCATGACTGGGAAAATGCTTTTCCACCTCTGCGCGGACAAACGCCTCTGCCTCACGGTCTGCAATGGTGACAGGGTCATTGTTGGCTTTGCGATCTGGAATCACGCCGGTGTTGAAATATCTTAATGTTATCTTCCCCGCATGATACGCAAGCGAAATTGCAAATTCAAGATAGAGTCCAAGGTTCATAGAAGTCTGGCAGGTAATTCCTTTTCTGGGTTTCATTGACGATCTCGCCATCCAACCAGGCGGAACGCAGGCAGGTGAGGATTTCGCCAAAACGAGGACCGTGCGGAAGCCTGATTGCCTTTAAATCATCGCCTGGGGGTTTTTAATTTCACATGCCGCCAGATGGAGATGTAACTTAACAATGCATTTTCGCGCGAGATAAGATACACCGCATAGATCGAAAGCAAAGGCAGTTTTTCCAGCGCAGAGGTCCGCCCGCCGGGTTTCATGTCCACAAGGCGTGTTAGACCACATTTCAATTGCGCCGCCGCCCAGACCGCAAGTGTCAACTCATTCGTAAATATATATTCCATCGCGCGCCAGTCAGCTTGAATATGCGCCAAGTATATCAAGTGATTCTTCTTATGCTCTCCCGAAGATTGGAACTTCCCTTCATCCTGGCAAGGAAGCGGTTAAATATGTTCGCGGATCACGCGGGTGGGGAGTTCGTAGTAGTAGCGCCCGTCGGCTTTGAGGTAAAAGCCCATCCGTTTGAGGTAGGTTTCGTGTTTGGTACTGCCCGGCGCAGTGGAGAGGCGGTGAATTCCCAGTTGGTGATAAAACTCGGCGCTTTCTTCGAGAAGGAATCTCCCGGCGCGAAAATCTCGGTAGCCGGGAATGACAAAGTCCAGAAAGATGCGGGCTTCCTCCCCCTCCGGTTTGACAACGACCAGCCCAACGGGCATCATGTTGCGCAGGATGAAGACGACCACCTGCTGGTCGTCTGGTTTGAATTGGTAGGTGGGGATGAAGTCTGAAATTTCGCGGCGGTAGAATTCGAGGAAGCGCTTGAGGTAGGCGCTGTCGGCGCGGACCTGCATGAGGGTGAAGTAGTCGCGCTTCTGCCACATGCGCCAGAGGTTGTATGCGTTGACGCAGAAGGTCAGGCTGTTAAGCAGGACGATCGGCAGGGCGCGGATGAGGATGCCGTAAAGGATGAAAAACGATGCGCCAATCATGTTAACGATGCGCAAGCGTTGCAGGGATTTCATGCTGAGGGAAAATGCAACAAGCAAAGACCCGGTGTAGCCGATCAGTTCGTAAAGGGTGGATAAGTTCATGATTCCGTTATGTATGCGTGCTCTTGGGCAACAGGAGGGGGTATTTGTTGTCTTCGCCTTCCAATGCGCGGGTGATGGCAAGTATAACGCTGTCCGAGTTCTTTATCACATCGTTGTTCCAAAAGCGGATTACTTTGTAGCCGAGCGAGTTCAAGTATTTCGTTCTCTCTTCATCATACTCTTCCTGTTCCAAATGTTGACTTCCATCCAGTTCGATGATGAGTTTATTTTCGATGCAAACAAAGTCAGGAATGTAGTTACCAACTGCATGTTGTCTTCTAAAGTTGACTCCTAACTGGTCGTTGCGAATTCGTGACCAGAGTTTTGATTCGGCAGGTGTAGGTTCTTTCCGTAATTTGATGGCGTGGGTTCTAGTTTTTGGATTGCTTCTGGGTGGGCGCGGCATTTCTTCCCCTCCTAGCCTCCCCAATTGCGACGGAGAGCACGTCGAAATTGGGGAGGGACGGTTGCGTCTGAAATTAAAATTTTGGAAACACTCTCAGTTTTCATAAAAAATCTCAATTCCATGTTCTCCCCCAAATTCGACAGCACTATCGTCGCACGCGTACCCGTTAGGGTATTTGGGGGAGATGTCCGAAGGACAGAGGGGACTAACTGAACGCCTCCGCCAGCAGACTCTCAAACAACCCCTCGACCTGCCGCGTGGACTCGCCCATCCGCCCCCGCAGTGACTCGACCCTCGCCACCACACCCGCAAACTCTTCTTGCAGGCTCAGCGGTGGGACAGGTATAACTATTTCTTCAAACTCAGATTTTTTCAAAATAGGTAAAGTTGTTGAAATTCCTCTTTCCGCAACAACGCGAGAAAAGAACTTCATCATCGTAAGTCCAAAATCATCTTGGATATTTTCATTCCACTCAATCGCATTGATTTGTTGATTAAAAGCACATTTGGTTTTTGCTATATCAGTCTTTCCAATTGTCGCGCCAATACAACAAACTAACGTACTTCCAGCCCTTACTACTCGGCTTTTCTTTGCACCTTCTTCGGTGACATATCTTTGAGATTTCAAAGTATCAACTGTTAAATCGCCAGGTGTAATGAAAGGAATTGAACCACCAAACATTCCTTCGGCTTCAGTAGGTGGCGTTGAGCCAGTCACAACTTTTCCTGTTTCTTTTATAGTTGCTTGATCCCAATGTCTACTATTGATAGTTGGATCCCCAAACATCTCCAAAAACACGGACTGGAGCAACGCATCGCCGAGATCGTGCGCAGTCCGCCGCAGTTGACGTAGGCGGTCGGCGCGCGCCAGCAAGGACGCAATCCGCTTTTGCTCGGTCAGCGGGGGAAGGGGAAAAGAAATATTTTCAGCATTGCCTTTTGTTAGTTTCTGCCGAGTCGTTCCATTCACGTATTTCGTGACATCGTAATAACTCAAAACACGATGAAGGTAATCAACATCAATATTTGATTTTGGACGCAAAACATGAGCGTGATTATTTACCCAACATTTTCCAGTTACTTTGTAAGCAATTGGTCTATCTTTTGAACCGAAGTAACCGCCATCTTCCGCAAGTAAAACTAAAGGTTCATCGAAAATGTAATCGTCAATAGAATCCTGTTGTCCATTCGCTCCATAGTAGGGGTATGGACCAGGTTTGCGGTCACTTTCTGTAATTGGCACACGTTGATTATCTAAAAATTCGCAAACGTCGCCAAGAGATACAATGTCATAATTCATAAAATCATCCAAAACCGTCCCGAAGGATTTCTGCAAGGCGCGAGAGTCTTCATTTCAACCTTCGGGACGTTGCGAAGCATTCATCCTTCATCATTCAGCCTTCATCCTTTTCTTTGCTATAATACCATCAGCCAGCCAATCCACTGGCAAGGAGAACGAAATGTTACAACAAATTACAATCGAAACGCCAAGCATAAATGAGTTCAAGCCAATTCTGCGTAATGCGCTGGAGCGAGAAGTTCATCTCGTGGAACATGCCATTTTGCGAACAAAGGAAAGGCTTGCTGAATTCGAGAAGAAATTCGGCATGAGCACCTCCGAGTTCGAGCGGCGCTTCCATCCGGGCGATTTAGAAGAAACACTTGACTTTATCGAATGGTGGGGCGAAGTCAAAACCCTGCGTCTGCTGGATGAAAAACTTGCAGTTGTCAAAACAGCGCACATCAAATGATTGACAAATATTACGACGCCATCGTAGCGGCGATTCGTGCTTGCGGCATTGCGAAAAGTCACACGATTTATAAAGACGAACGCGAAGATGAAATTCTCTTTTTGCGCGGCGACATTTATTTCAGCGACGACTCGCGCCTGCACTTTCGGGAGTTCGTTCAGATAAAACAAGGACAGCCGCCGAACCGCTACACCTACGCTTATCATTATCAACAGGCGGACGGAACGCTCGTTTTTCGTTACGACGACACCGACCACTTTCCAAATCTGCCCACCGCACCGCATCATAAACACATTGGGGAAACCGATGTCCTTGCGGCAGATGCACCCGATTTGGAATCTGTCTTGAAGGAAATCGAAGCGCTCATCAAGACGTAATTACCAATTACTACTTACCATTTACCAACTTCTTTAACTCATTAATTTCATCCAACATCACACTCTCCAACCGCGCCAACCGTTCCAGTGTCACAGACGGCTTCTCGTGATAGACAGCGTCCGCATCCACTTGACGGTAGCGGCTGGCAGAGAGATCGTACTTGTTGGCTTTGACCTGCTCCTTCGTCACCCAGAACTGGCGGGTCAAGCGATCCAATTCTGCCTGCGGCAGCGATATTCGGGAGTCGATATTCGAGAGGCGCTCCACGATACTAGATAATTCGATATTCGGGCTTCGATTATCGTCGTTCGAATATCGAGTATCGATTGCCGTCTCAAATTGAACCCGATTTAATTCCTCATGCAACTTCAATCTCTCCGCCTTCATCGGCGCAAGCGACTTCCGCAGTTCTTCGATTCTCGAATATCGAATATCGTTGAACCCTTTATCAAATCTATTTTGCCAGCAATCAACAACATCAGGTATATCGTTTTCCTGAGTCGCCACCCTCTTATCATCCAGCGAAAAACCATCGTGCGCCATATCATAGAACCAGATGTCCTTCGTCTGTGCGCCGCGCGTGAAGAACAGCACCGCCGTGCTCACCCCCGCGTACGGCTTGAACACACCCGAAGGCATCGACACCACCCCGTCCAGCCGATTCTCCTCGATGATCCTGCGACGCACCTCCACATGCGCGCGGCTCGACCC
>DAOTXI010000335.1:0-6540 GCA_034435475.1 Anaerolineales bacterium | reverse complement strand
GGGCAGGGGGTTGTAGACCACGTCAATTTCAGAGTCGGCGAGCAAATCGTCGTAACTGCCGTAAGCTCGGGGGATGCGCCATTCGCGGGCGTAGGCTTCGGCGGGGGGAAGGCTCCGCGAAGCGATGCCCAGTAACCGGGTCTGTTTTGAGGCGCGCAGGGGCTTGATCAAAGCCCGATTAATGCGCGCGGTTGAAAGGAGTCCCCAATTAAGAATCCTGTTCATGAATGTTCCTGTTGTTTAGGATGAAGATGAGGAGGGGTGTTAGCGCGGAAAGCAGGATGAGAATCGAGAATCCTGTTTGCAAACCAAATTGGTCACTGCCCCATGCCACCAGCCAGGGACCGACAATGCCGCCCAAACCTGAGAAGGTGAACAACACGCCAAGGATGGTGTTTATGTTTTCATGTTCCGAGTCTGAGATAGAGGCGGTGAGGGTTGGGAAGATGATCGAAAAGAAAAATCCGGTAAGCGGGATGAAGACGCTCAGGTTTGTAAAGATACCAATGGAAAGGCTCAATGTGGCAAGCAGGGAGGCGATGAGTGTTGAACGAAGATACCCAAGCCGTTTGACGATGAAACTGCCAAGAAGACGCCCAAGCATGAGCAAGCCAAAGAAGAGCGCGAGATAGTTGTTGCTGGCGGCGGCATCCATGCTGCGTTCTTGTTGAAGGTATACGACCATCCATGAGGCGAGACCGATCTCGGCGGCGACGTAGAACAACATGGCGGCGTAGTACAAGGGAAGGCGGCGGTGGAAAGCGACTTTTGAAATGGTTCGAAAATCGAGCGCGGATTTTTCCTCCGCTTTTGGAAATGGCAGGAGGGCGGCGGCGAGGATGAGGATGAGGATTGGCAGGAGGTTCCAGCGGTAGACGGCTCGCCAGTCCATACCGAAATTGAAGAGCAGGCTTGCAAATAGCGGCGCGAGCATCGAGCCAAGCCCATGCATGACCGCCATTAGGTTTAGATAGAGTCCCTTTTGTTCATGATAAAGGCTGACGATAACGGCGTTGGGTCCGAGTTCGAATGCGCCCAGCCCCATGCCGACGATGAAAAGGGAGTTTGCCAGCAGGGTGGGCGTCTTGAAGGCGCTGTATCCGCCCACGCCGAGGGCAAGGAAAATGCCCGCCAGCACGATGACGAGTTTCAGCCCAAAGCGGTCTGCGAGAATTCCGGTGATGAGGGTGGCAATCAGAAAGCCGAGATATTCGCCGAAGAAGATGTTGCCCCCAGTGCCGTAGTCAATTTTCAATTCTGCCAGCATGAGCGGCAGGGTGGGACCCTTGAGATTGTCAGTCAGCCCAAAAAGGAAGAAGGCGAAGAAACAGACGGCGGTGAGTAGAAGGATATTGGGTTTGTATGCGTGGGGCATGTTAAGAAAAAAAGCTGGCTTCGTGTTGAAGCCGGCCCCGGATGCGTCAGCCCTTGAGAGAGCCTGCCAATAGCCCTCGCAGGAAGTACCGGCCGAGGAAGATGTATACCAACAGGGTTGGGAAAGCAGCGAGCAGGGAGCCTGCCATTTGCACGTTCCAGGCGATTATTTGACTGCCCGCCATATTATTGAGCGCAACCGTGATGGGCCATTGCTCATTACCGGTAAGGATAACGGCAAAAAGGAAGTCGTTCCAAGCGGAGGTGAACTGCCAGATGAGTACAACCACGAAACTAGGCAGGGAGATGGGCAGGAGGATGTGGCGGTAAATACCGAGCATGTCTGCGCCGTCTATTTTGGCGGCTTCAAGGAGTTCCTGTGGCAGGCTTGCGTAATAGTTTCGGAAGGTGAGCGTGGTGATTGGAATACCGTAGATGATGTGGGCCAGTGCCAGACCGGGTAGCCCGCTGATGCCTGCCCAGTTCATGAACTGTACAAGCGGAATCATGATGCTTTGGTAGGGAATGAACATGCCAAAGAGAATCAGCGGGAAAATTACATCCGCCCCCTTGAATTTCCATTTGGCGAGGACGAACCCATTCAACGAACCGAGCGCGGAGGAGAGCAGGGTGGCTGGGATGACCATCAGAAAGCTGTTTTTCAACGAGGGCGAAAGATTTTTCCATGCCTCTACATAGTTATCAAAGGCGATTCCTTTGGGTAGGTTCCACATGGTTTTCAGGTCGATCTCTTCGAAGCTTTTAAAACCGGTCACCAGCATCACATACATCGGTAACAGGTAAAAAATAGTCATAAGAATAAGCGGAAGATACAACCAATACCTGCCGAGGCCGCGTTTCGAAATCATTGCTGCGCCTCCGTTTTGAGCGTATATCGGATATAGGGGATAATCAGGATTGCCACACTGATCAGCAGGATAATGCCGATGGCGGCGCCTTTTCCATAGAATAGACCGTCGAAGGTAATCTGCCACATGTAGATGGCTGGCACGTCGAGTGGCAGTTGTTTTCCGGCGATGGCGACGATCAAGTCGAATACTTTCAGCGACATGTGTCCAAGAATGATGAGCGCGGATAAGGTTACAGGCGAGAGGAGCGGCAGCATGATGTGACGATAGATTTGCAGTTCGTTTGCCCCGTCGATTTGAGCCGCTTCCTTCAATTCCGCCGGGATGGCTCTCAGCCCAGCCAGATAAAGAGCCATTGTGTAGCCGGACATCTGCCAGATGGCGGCAAGGGCGATGGCGGCAATTCCCCATGTGGGGGTTGTGTGCCATGCATTGGCAAATGAGTCCAAGCCGATATTGGTAAAGAGAAGGTTAAGCCCGCTGGTGCGCGAACCGGTTGCGGGATTCATCAGCCAGCGCCAGACCACCCCGGTCACGATGTATGAGATTGCCATTGGGAAAAGAAAAAGACTGCGGAAGAACCCTTCGCCTTTGAGACCCTGGTCGAGCATCACGGCAAGCAGAAAGCCCAGGAGCATACTTCCAATGACGAACACACCGGTAAAGATCAGTGTATTGCGAATATCCACATGGAAGCGCGGGTCTTTGAATAATTCAAGGTAGTTGTTGATGCTGTTCCATGTATAGTCTGCGTTCAGTCCCTTCCATTTACTGAGTGAGACGCGGACCGACCAGCCGATGAACGCATAAACAAAAATAAATACTGCGATGATCGAGGGGGAAATGAGAAGAATGTTCAGGAAGCGGTCTTTGTCTCTGGACATAAATGCCTCACAAAGAAAAATGGTTGAGGCTCTCACGAGCCTCAACCATTCTAACACTTAGTCTTACTTGCAGGGTCCGCTGGAGGCGCAAGCCGCCACAAGCGCGGACTGGAAGCCTTCAACGTTGCTGTCGGCGAGGAACAAGCCGAGAGCAGTGTCAATTTCAGTCTTCCAGGAATCGTTGGCGACCACGCCGTGAGTCAGCGAACCGACCACGGTGTTGCTTGCCCAGTCATCCATCGCAGATTGCAGGTATTCGCCGAAGAGCGAGGGATCGCAGTCGGTGCGGGCGCAGATCGAGCCTTTGACCGGGTTGAACGCTTCCTGACCTTCTTTGGAGCCGGCGGTTTTCAGCCAGGCGGTTGCTGCATCAGGATGGGGAGCGCCTACTGCGAGGACGAAGGAGTCGGAAAGGAATTGGAACACGCCAACCGAACCGGGAGTGGCAGCCCAGCCGTAATCGGTCATGGGAGTCTTGCCGAGTTCGCGGAAGTAGCCTTCAGCCCAGTCGCCCATGACGTTGAATGCTGCATCGCCATTGATGACGAGTTGGGCGGCATCCTGCCAGGAGAGCGAGGCGGAGTCGGTGTTGGCGTAGGTCAGAACCTTGGCGTAGTTATCCAAAGCAGTCTTGACTTCGGCGCTGCCCCAGTCCGTCGAGCCATCCCAGAGGCCGTTGTAGGCATCGGGTCCGAGTGTGCCCAACAGGACGGTTTCGAACAGGTGCATCTTGGTCCATTGTTCGCCGAGCGCAAGCGGTTGAACGCCCGCAGCTTGCAGGGTGTCCATGGCTGCGAACCATTCATCCATGGTCGTGGGCACTTCCACGCCATTGGCTTCTAGCACAGACGGGTTGTACCAGAGGACGTTCGCGCGGTGGATGTTGACCGGCACGGAGTAGATGTTGCCATCCTGCGAGATCAACGGGATGAGGGTTTCGGGCATGACCGCGAGCCAGCCTTCAGCTTCATAGAGATCGTTGAGGGGTTCGATCTGACCGCCAGCCACATAGGTACCGATCAATTCCTGACCGGCATGTCCCTGCCAGCTATCGGGCGGGTCGCCAGCCTGCAAACGGGTGGCAAGCACGGCGCGGGCATTGGTACCTGCGCCACCGGCAACCGCCGCATTGATGAATTCAATATCGGGGTTGGCAGCTTTGAAGACCACCTGCATGGCATCGAGACCGGCAGCTTCACCGCCGCCTGTCCACCACGAGAACACTTCGACTGCGTCACCACCACCGGCGGCGGCTTCTTCGGTCGCGGCAGGTTCTTCAGTTGCAACCGCTTCGGTCGCGGCGGGTTCTTCGGGAGCGGCAGCTTCGGTCGCAGCCGGGGTGCCGCATCCGGCGAGTGCGAGCGACGCAATCACCAGAAGGCTCAATAAAGCAAATAACTTTTTGTTCATTCTTCTCTCCTTATGCGAGAATTTTTTTTTGATTTAGCGTCGTGGGGTAATAATATGCACTATCCGTTTGCGAATCACCTCCTTTCCACTTTTGCAGGATGAGCAATCAGGTCGTCCACTACAATCGCGATCGCTCCGATCAAGCTTGCATCGGGGCCGAATGGCGAGAGCAGGATTTCGGCCTGCTTGTTTATTTCGGGCATGGCATGCAGGTTTACGGTTTCCTTGATGGCGGGTAAAAGATATTCGCCTGCCATGCTGAGTGGTCCCCCTAAAATAATGCGTTCTGGGTTGAAGATATTGATCAGCCCGGCAAATCCCTGCCCCATGGCATGTCCGGCTTCCATGAATGAATCGATGGCTTCCTTGTCCCCGGCATCTGCCGCCTGCTTGATCAAGGGGATACTTAACGGGGCATTTTGATCCGCCATGAGTTTTGGGATGATGCTTGAGCGTTTTACTTCCAGCCGGGCTTGAATTCGTTGCATAATGGAGTACTGATTTGCATATGTCTCCCAACAGCCGCGATTGCCGCAATGGCAGACAGTTTGCGATGGCTCTGCCATGATGGGGGAGTGCCCAATCTCTCCCGCATAGCCATTTCTGCCGCGGTACAACTTCCCGTTCAGGAACAACCCGCCGCCAATACCGACCCCGGCAAAGATAAAAATAAAGTCCTGGCATTGACGAGCCGTTCCAAAGAGGTGCTCCGCGATCGCCGCCGCATTCGCGTCGTTCTCCACGAAGACTTTAAGCTTTGTTTGTTCGGAAAATATCTTTACAAAAGGAACATTATGCCAGTGCAGGTTGGGGGCAAAGATCAGGATTCCCTTGTTTACATCCACGGTGCCAGGTGTGGAAAGTCCCAACCCCAAAAAATGATAATTTTTTCGCTTTCCCGCTGAGATCGCTTCCTTCACGATCTGAAGCGTCTGGTTGATCATCTTCTCCTGGCCGTCTTCTTGGCGGGCATCCTCCCGTTTGCGCCACAAAATATTGCCAACAACATCTGTCACTGCAACCGAGACGAAATCCACGCCCAATTCCACGCCGATGATGCTGCCTGCCTGCGGGTTTATCTCGATCAGAGTGGCAGGTCTTCCCGCGCCGCCGGCGTTGCTCCCGGTCTCATGCACAAGCCGTCGTTCGATCAATTCATCCACCAAACTCGAAACAGTGGATTTATTCAACCCCGTGATCCCTGCCATTTGAGCGCGCGAAACCGGTGACTGATTGTGAATCAGCCTGAGAACCAGCGAGAGATTTGTCTCGCGAACAAACGCCTGGTCAGCTGTGTTCCTAGGGTTCATCGGATTCTATAATTAGTATGTTGGAGCAACAAACTAATTATAACGATTCGATGAGGTTTGTCAACTTAAAAATTTCAGGCTCAAGGTCCCGTTTCAAACCGGACCTTGAGCCTGTTTCGGAATCCCTAGATTTTGCCTTCGCCGTTACTGGACCCTTAGAGCATCCCAACCGGCATATTTTGCAGTATCACCCAACTCCGCTTCAATGCGCAGGAGTTGATTGTACTTCGCCACCCGGTCTGAACGGGCAGGCGCGCCGGTCTTGATCTGACCTGTATTAAGCGCGACTGCCAAATCTGCAATCGTAGAGTCCTCCGTCTCGCCGGAACGATGCGATGTTACTGTCCGCCACCCGGCGCGATGGCACAGGTCCACCGCTTCGATGGTTTCGGTCAGCGAGCCAATCTGGTTGACTTTCACCAGCAGCGCATTGCAAGTCTTGTCTTGAATGCCGCGGCGTACGCGCGCGGGATTTGTCACCAGGAGGTCGTCGCCCACGATCTGAATTTTGTCTCCCAATTCGGCATTCATCATTTGCCAGGATGCCCAATCGTCCTGGGCATGTCCATCTTCGATGGAGACAATGGGATAGTCCTTGACCCATTTTGCCCAGAACTCCACCATCTGTTCGCCGGTCAATTCCTTTCCCTCTTTGCGGAGATTGTACTTCTTGGTCTTCTCGTCATAGAGTTC
>DAOTXI010000334.1:0-7496 GCA_034435475.1 Anaerolineales bacterium | reverse complement strand
GTCTGTGTTTGAGAGCAAGAACATGACTCTCGAATGGCGTAGGCGCACGCTGCAAAGTCCGCTGTATAGACCGGAACTGGACCTCGTGGTCGAGTCACCGACGGGGGAGTTGGCGGCGTTTTGCATTTTCTGGTTCAATGAGAAACTGTCCTCGGGTCAGGTCGAGCCGTTGGGTGTGCATGCGGATTATCGTCAACTCGGGTTGGGTAAGGTGGCGCTGTCTCATGGCGTGAGTCGACTCCGCGCAATGGGGGCAAGGGATATATTTGTCGAAACCGATAATTATCGCAATGAGGCGTTTAATCTCTATCAGTCACAAGGTTTTGAGGTGATTCAGGAAGTTTTGGTGTATCGAAAAGATTATTAGGGTCTTATGCTAGATAACTTTTAGCCCACAAACTTCAATTCATGCGTAGAAAATCAGGTTGAATCTAGGGCTAAATCCGAGAAAAGGCACGTCTTTAGGCTTTTCTTGCGTAGATACACGCAGTTTACACTAGGAGCTAGCATAAGACCCAACTAATGATCTACCTCGATTGCCGCTTCCAAGAGAATCGTCTACATGTTGTGGGACTGCTGTATCGGCTGAGTTTGTGGGCTTTGAATGATGTGAAAATGTTCGCTTGTGATTGGATGGACTGAACCATCTCCAATCTCTAAGAAAGTATTTTGAAATTCGTTTTAAACCACAGATGAACTCAGATAAAAAGGATGGGAGAGCGATTTCACGGCAGTTTTCCCAAAAATGGTTGTTCATCCGTGTTTATCTGTGGTGAATCTTGATTTTCAAAACGCTGTCTAAGCGCAGAAAATATTTATCGAAACCGATAAATTATCGCAAGGGAGGCGTTTAATCTGCTCTGGCTTTCAACGAAAACTACGACTTGAATTCGTATGGTAAAATCACGCTCTCATCAATAAAAAATTTCATGCATCATTCCATCTTTTTTTCCCCTATTAAGTCATTTTTCATAAATCGCGAATTGATACTCAGCTTGACCCGCCGTGAGATTTTGGGGCGGTATCGCGGCTCGCTCATTGGAGTTCTGTGGTCTTTTCTAACCCCATTGTTAATGCTTGGAATCTACACTTTTGTATTCAGTGTTGTTTTTCAGGCGCGCTGGGGGGGCGATACCGGTTCTAAAACGGATTTTGCCCTGATTTTGTTCGCAGGTTTGATGATTTTCAATCTGTTTTCAGAGACGATCAACAGGGCGCCCGGACTGGTCTTGGAGAATGCCAACTACGTCAAAAAGGTCGTCTTTCCGATTGAAATCCTGCCGATCATCTCGTTGGGAACTGCCTTGTTTCATTTTTCGATCAGTTTTCTGGTCTGGTTGTTGTTTACGTTGCTGTTTCGTGGCATTCCGCCAGTGACGATCTTCATGTTACCCATCGTTCTCGCTCCCTTTTTCCTGATCATTTTGGGGGCAAGTTGGGCGCTTGCCTCTCTGGGTGTATATGTGCGGGACGTCCGCCAGATTATCGGCGTGTTTGTCACGGTCTCGATGTTTCTCTCGCCCCTGTTTTATTCCATCAGCGTCCTGCCGGAACCGTATCGCATCTTCATGCATGTGAATCCTCTGACTTTCGTCATCGAGCAGGCGCGCAATGTGATGATCTGGGGCGAGGGTATCCACTGGCTGGGGTGGGGATTGTACTTGCTGATTTCACTTGGGGTAGCTTTGCTGGGATATTTCTGGTTTTCAAAGACGAAGAAGGGGTTTGCAGATGTCATCTAAAGCGGATCTTTCGTCCAACCCGGAGCCGGAAAATATTATCTCCGTCCGACAATTGAGTAAGGTATACCAACTATACAACCGCCCCGAAGACCGCCTGAAGCAATTTGTTTATCCGCGTCTGCGCCGTTTGCTCGGTAAGCCACACCACAACTATTACCGTGAATTTTGGGCGTTGCGTGATATTTCCTTCGATGTGCGCAAAGGGGAGACAATCGGCATTATCGGACGGAATGGAAGCGGAAAATCCACACTCTTGCAATTGATTGCCGGGACGCTCACCCCGACTTTTGGCGGAATCCAGATCAACGGACGGGTTGCCGCCCTGCTGGAGTTGGGCGCGGGTTTCAACCCCGAGTTCAGCGGACGCGAGAACATTTATACGAACGCTGCCATTCTCGGCATCAGCAGGGACGAGATTGAGGAGCGCATCGAAGGGATCATCGCCTTTGCCGACGTCGGTGAGTTTATTGACCAGCCGGTAAAAACCTATTCCAGCGGCATGTATGTGCGCGTTGCCTTTTCCACTGCCATCAATGTTAACCCGGATGTTTTGATTGTGGATGAAGCGCTCTCGGTGGGCGATACCGCCTTCCAGCAAAAGTGTCTGTACCGAATTCGCGAAATGCAGGAACAGGGTGTTTCCATCCTGCTCGTTACTCATTCGAACAACATTCTGCTCGAATATTGCGACCGCGGCATCTTCCTGAAAAATGGACAGGCGATGTTCGACGGCAAGGCGAAGGACGCAGTCCGCGCCTATGGGTTGGATGTGCTGGCGGAGGAGGGGGGCAAGGCTCCCACGCTGGCCTTTCAACCCCCGGCCAAGGAAACTTATCAAACGGAAGATGAAGAGAGACTGGATGGGAGAAATAATAATCTGGCAATGGAAGTTCTCAGGGTGGATTTTCGGAAATTAGATGGCCGCACTATTAACACCTATGAGAGAGATGAGCATTTCTATGTAGATGTGATGTTTCAAGCGCGGTCGCATATTCCCCTGCCTTGTTTCGGCGTTCAGATTTCCATACCGGATGGCATTGCGCTGTGGAGTATTACGACCAAAATTATGAAGCTCGAACTGCCGCCAGTGGAACCCGGCAAATACCGTTTGCGCTGGCGGTTACGCGCCAACCTGCAGGGGGGGCGCTATGTGGTTGCGGTTGGGGTGGGGCATATCGAAGGTGGGGAGTACAAACGCATCCATGCTCTGCCGTATGCGGGGCATTTTGATGTCCTGTCGGGCTTGAATCAGGGAACAGGTTGGCTTGTCGTTGACCCTATATTCGAGTTTTCCCCCAATGGAGTTTAGGGAATGAGACGTTCACTAAAATTGTTATGGAACAGAACCATGGTTAACCTGCTGATGCGCATCCAGCGCGTGAAGTTTCCTGCCCGGCAAGTGGGAGGGGAGGAGTGGGTATATCAGTGGCGGTTAAGCTTCCTGACAAATGCCCTCGAAAAGGAGTCCCTTGCCTGGTGCCGGAAAATGATCCAGCCTGGCATGGTGGCAGTGGATGTTGGCGCACACATTGGCTACTATACTCGAATATTTTCGCATCTCGTAGGCAGTTCCGGGCGGGTGTTTTCATTTGAACCTTCTTCTGAAAATTTTCCGGTTTTATTGAAAAACCTCCCCACTGGCAGGTATAAAAACGTGACAGCCTTCAATCAGGCGGTTGGTGCAGAAGAAATGTTAGGAACCCTTTTCGTCTCCCCTGGGCATAGCAATCACAGCCTGAATGCCGGCTTTACCGAAAGCGTTGGGCAGGAGCGGGTTGAAATCGTTCCACTCGATCTGGCTTTGAACCGGCAGGGAATTTCAAAGGTGGATTTTATTAAGGTGGATGTGGAGGGTTCTGAAGTCAGAGCGCTGAATGGGATGAGGGGAATAATTGCACAATCCCCCAACCTCCATATGTTGGTAGAGTACAACCCCAAGGCATTGCGCGCTGGCGGTTTTGCTCCCATGGATTTGCTTTTGCTGATTGAAAACCTGGGTTTTGATGCGCATTTTATCCTGCCAGATGGCTCTTTGAGAAAGAATATTCCTGATCCGCTTGAAACTTTTAATATTTTATGCAGCCCCGCCAGATCAGGGTATTTCGATGATGTTTAATAAACTTTATAAGTAATTAGAAAAAACGACCCAAAGGTTGCCGTCAGGCGTTCAAATTCTCCGATAAAACCTTCGAGACAGCGTCAGTATTTTATTTCCGATAAGGTCTCATATTGGCAACTGCCGTCCGGAATACATATCTGTGATAACACGAAACTGATTGAAAAGAAGAGGTTGAGAAGATGTCGCATTTTAAATCGCCGATATAGGTTAGCCATAGACAGCAACCAATGTCTATTACGCATGGTATCTATTATAATTACCCCCCATTGTTATTGAGAAAATAAATTATGACCAAAAAGATTTGCCTGATTATTCCGGATTCCCCGTTTTTACTGGATGCAAGAGTATTTCCCTTCCTGGGTATATTAAAAATCGCCTCTGCCTGGGAGCAAAGCGGGCACTCCGTAGATGTCCTTGACTTGAGTGGTATCAAGAACTGGTCCGATGTCGTCGCCGATTACCTGTCTCTGAATTCGGAAAATGATTTTCATTTTATCGGTTTAACAGCAACCACACCACAAATGCCAATGGCGTTTGACATTGCTGCTTATATCAGGACAAAATTTCCCGGCATGCGGCTTGTTTTAGGGGGGAGTCATGTCACATTAATTCACACCGCCGCAAAACTGGAGATGAAAAACAATATAAACAACGGGCGTTCGAAGGAAAACCTTGATAGGATATTATCAGTATTCGACGTATTGGTTTGCGGCGACGGCGAACTGGTCATAGAAGAATTGCTGTTAATGACAAAAGGAATAATTGACGCCGATGATAGAAAATCAAAATACTTCCTATCCAGTCAACAGTTTAATGAATTGCCAATACCCGCCCGCCACCTGGTGGATTTAAAAAGCTACAAATATTATATTGATGGATTTCCCGCAACCAGTTTGATAGGACAGCTTGGCTGCCCCTATCATTGCGGGTTTTGCTCCGGAAGGAATAGCCCATACCTGAGAGCCATCAGGAAAAGAAGCGTGACATCCATTGTGAGCGAAGTTGAATTTTTGCATAAGACATATGGTTACACCGGTTTTATGTTTTATGATGACGAGTTGAATGTAAGCAAATCAATGGTTGAGTTGATGAATTCCCTGTCTGATCTGCAGGACAAACTCGGCGTGGAATTCCGCCTCAGAGGATTTATCAAGTCAGAACTCTTTACAGACGAGCAAGCCAGGGCGATGTATCGGGCGGGATTTAGGTGGCTTCTATGCGGCTTTGAGAGCGGAGATGTAAGAATCTTGCAGAACATTCAAAAGGAAGCCACAATAGAAGACAATACACGGGTGATTGAGATTGCTCAAAAGTACAATTTGAAGACAAAGGCGCTCATGTCTCTTGGGCATCCGGGGGAAAGCCCGGAGACGATTGAAAATACCAAAAAATGGCTCATACAGACAAAACCGGAGGAGTTCGATTGCACAGTTGTGACGCCCTACCCCGGGTCTCCGTACTACGACCTTGCGGTCAGGAAAGACGATTATTACGTATATAAACAGCCAAAGACGGGCGATGCGCTATATCAAAAACCTTTGGATTACACAAAGGACTTCGGCTATTACAAGGGGATACCTGGTTCTTATGTATCTTACGTTTGGACGGAATTTATAAGCGCCGAAGAACTGGCGAAACAGAGGGATATGCTGGAAGATGAGGTAAGGACTATTTTAAACATTCCCTTTAACCCGGCAGGAATGATGAAGACCTACGAACATTCAATGGGGCAGGGAAACGTCATCCCTGATTGGATATTGCGAAGTACGAAAGGGGCCTCTCAAAAGGAACGTGGTTCAACGTAGCCCGCTGCCAGAGAGCGTTTTTTTTACTGTCCATAAGGCGCGCAGCGGACGTTCTCTAACATCCGCACGGGTGCGCTAAAAGTTTGTAGATGACCTGCTCCCTTCACCGTCCTTGGCGAAGGGAGCCAAACTACTAACAGACTTTGAGTGTTCCCATCCGCACAATGTGTGGATAAGCCAGGAACGAAAGCCCAACCTATAATTATTAGGCTTTATCCGCGATAAGAAAAAACATCCCGAAGGTTGCGGTTTTGCCTTTTGGATAAATCAAAGAAACCTTCGGGAAGGTTATTTCGGAGAATATCTATTATAGAACACCATTGTTGGATATTCATAGGAACGATATGGCGCTTGATATAACAATTTACTGCCCTGATACGCACATTCTCTACGATGCAAGCCTTCCCGATCAGAAGGGTGTTGGCGGCGGTCTGCTTGGGCGAATTCGATTGGCGCAATCTTTGGCGCGTCTTGGTCATGGCGTGACAGTCATTGCGAACGTAACGCATTTGCATCGTAAAAATGGCGTGGATTTTCTCCCGCTTTCCGAAGCCATGAGAAAAAAAACAACGGATGCTTTGATTTTGGTAAGCAGCGGCGGCGACCTGAGCCTGCTTCCCGCTGCAGATTTGAGACTTGAAGCAAAATGGCGGAGCGTATGGTTGCAGGGGACGAGTTTTATAAAAGGCTTGGATATTTTGGAGTGGAACGACATTATCCCATGCAGTAACTTCATATACACCGTTGTCAAGGATGAGTGGCCGATGTCCAACCCGAAGTGTTTTACGATTTATCAGGGCGCGACGCGGCTAAAACCGGGGCTTGTTAAATTCCCTGTAAAACGGAACCCGCATCGTCTGATTTACATTAGCCATCCATCCAAAGGACTGTCTGCGGCGGTTGCTGTCCTGGAAAAATTGAGAAGGTTGGATCAGCGATATCATTTGATGGTGTTTGGGGGCGACAGCATGTATGGAGGAAAAGACATCCAACGGCATCGCGAGCCTGGTATTACATATCTTGGCACGCGCAAACATTCCGAAGTATTGTCGGCAGCGCGCGCATCTCTGGCTTCCTTCATATTGCAGTCTCGCCCTGAACCTTTTGGCATGGTTCTGACTGAATCCATGCTGCATGGGGCGATACCACTGGCTTCTAATGTGGGCGCTTATCCCGAAGTTGTAATAAATGGGGAGAATGGTTTTTTGATACACGAAGATTACTTATCCGATGAAGCACACTCGTTGGCCGCGGAATGGATATTAAGGCTCAGCCAGGATACCGAACTGGCCGCCTACATCCGCCGCAACGCGATGAACATCCCCTGGGATTGGGATACAATGGCGAAGGTCTGGGCGGGGCGTTGGGAATGGGTCATCCACCATAAAGGCACAATCCTCCCGGACCGGCAACGGTGTGCGCGCTGCGATGGCGGGCTCTTATCGCTGGCAGATGGGTATCATTGCATCGAATGCGGGTGGTATTACCAGAATCTTCCCACCGCCGAACGCGCATGGTAAAAATCATATTGGAGAAATTTGTTTATGTCATCTCATGTTCGGCAGATTCTAATTGCTGGCGCGGGCACTGCCGCCTGGTGGAACGCTGGCGACGAAGCAATCCTATCCGGCATGTTGCTGGAACTGCGCGCACAGTTTCCGGAGGCTCGCATTGGGGTTGTATCTGCCAATCCAAAAGGCGCGCTGGGAATTTATCGAGTGATGGAGGTTCCAGGGTCTGATATCCGCGCCCTTATCGAATTTGCCGAACAAAGCGACCTGCTGATTCTCGGCGGCGGAGGTTTGTTCTATGATTATTGGGGCTTTACGG
>DAOTXI010000333.1:0-5624 GCA_034435475.1 Anaerolineales bacterium | reverse complement strand
ATACGGTCAACGAAACCCGCTCGGTGGATATGGAATTCCACTACGATGACGCCTTTGGCAAATCATCCATCCCCGAATCTTACGAACGCCTCTTGCTGGATGCCCTGCAAGGCGACGCCTCTCTCTTCACCCGTGCCGATGAAGTGGAAACCGCCTGGTCGCTGATCGATCCCATCCTCCAGACCTGGGAAACGCATCAGACTCCGCCGTTGGCTGTTTACAAACCAGGCAGTTGGGGTCCCCCCGAAGGCTACGATCTGCTCGCCCGCGACGGGCGGCGTTGGTTGAATGAAGAAGCCAGCATGATGCTGGCTAAGGAGTAACCCTCCTACAGAATGGTGACGGGACCGAAAAAACAACCGATAATGAGCATGTCCGGGTGGACATGCTCATTATTTTTGCAACCAGACACCGCCATCGCCGTAAATAATCAGGAAATTCTTTTTCAGAAACCCTTTTTAATTCCTTTTTCGTAAAAAAATAAACTGCTTTCAAAGGATACAACCATGAAACTTCAGAAATTCTCCATCCCAATCCTTCTCGCGCTTTTGCTAACGGCGTGTGGATCAGCCACAGCAACCCCCGAACCCACCCCAATCCCCGTTGTCGAAGCGGACGATACCATCATCGCCGAAGGGAAACTTGAGCCGATCAGGTTCACCGAAGTCTCCCTGAATGCCAGCGGACTTGTCAGCGATCTCCCGGTCGAGGAGGGCGACAAGGTTGTCGCCGGAGACGTACTGGCAGTCATCCAGTCGGAAGAAGCCCAGACCCTCGAAGATGCCCGAGCAAAAGCCATGACGGAACTGACGGCGGCATATCAGGAATTCCGCGATGCCCAAAGCCGCCTCGATGATTTCGACGTCCCCGCACGCTGGGCTGAAATGACTCCCACCGAAGCCGTGGCAGACAGCCTCGTCAAGTTGAATGTTGCCCGTGAAGAGTTCGAGCCATACAAACACCTCGACGAGAAATATCTCAAATACGGGGAGGAAAAACCCGATTTTTCCGAAATGACCCCCGGTGAAATTGATGAATACCTCACCTACCAGGAATGGGCAAAATATCATATTGAAGAACGTCCAAAATCGGGTATTCCAGGCAACAAGAAGAAAGCCCTGGATGAAGCCTGGCAGTTGTATCGTGTCGCCATCCGCTGGCTGGAATTGGAATCTAATTACCAGAACGCGCAGGTGCGGGTTGCCAACGCCGAAGCGGATTTCAACGCCCTTGAAGACACCGATTTCTCGCTCGATACAGCGGGCTTGCGCGCGATTCTTGCCAACGCCGAACTGCGCGCACCTCATGCGGGTGTGATCACAAACCTCGATTTGAAAGTCGGCGAATTCGCAACATCCGCCACTCCTGTTGTGACCATTGCCGACACATCCAAATGGATCGTCAAAACCACCGACCTGACCGAGATCGATGTGGTTAATCTGGACGAAGGTCAACCCGTCACGGTCAAACTGGACGCATTGCCCGGCAAGGAATTCAAGGGGCACGTACTTTCGATCAGCCAGGAGTTTTCGGAGAATCAGGGTGATGTTGTATACGAAGTTGCCATCCTGCTCACGAACCTCGACCCTGCCATGCGCTGGGGTATGACCGCCGTTGTGACGTTCGAATAATTCGTACCGCAAACTTAAGTTTGCGGTATAGGAAATCTATCATGGCTATATCCTTCTTCAAACCCAAAGCGGGCGAAACCGCAGCCGAAACCCGCCCCATCATTGATATTCGCAGCGTGGATAAATTCTACAAAACCGCTGTGGGCGATTACCGCGCGTTGACCGATGTGGATTTAGCGATCGAGGCGGGCGAGTTCGTCAGCATCATCGGCAAATCGGGCAGCGGCAAGACCACCCTGCTGAACATGATCACCGGTATAGACCGCCCATCGCAGGGCGAAGTGTGGGTCAATGATACGCCCGTCCACGAGTTGAACGAAAACCGCATGGCGCGCTGGCGCGGAAAGAACCTCGGCGTGGTCTTTCAGTTCTTCCAACTCCTGCCGATGATCTCGGTCATCGAGAATATCATGCTGCCGATGGATTTCTGCCGCATGTATACGCCCGCCGAGCGCCGCAAACGCGCAATGGAATTACTGGAACTTGTGGAACTCGCCGACCACGCCCACAAACTCCCGACTGCATTATCCGGCGGACAGCAACAGCGTGTTGCGATTGCCCGCGCCCTTGCCAACGATCCGCCTGTCATCATCGCCGACGAGCCGACCGGCAACCTGGACTCGAAAACAGCCGAGTCTGTCTTTGCGCTTTTCAATTCGCTTGTGGAAAAAGGCAAGACCATCATCATTGTCACCCACGACAGCGCCATGGCAAAACGCACCCACCGCACAGCGCTGATCGCGGATGGCGAGATCGTCAATGAATATGTCGCCAAAGCCATGCCGACCCTCTCTCACACGCAATTATTGCAGGCGACCAAATCGGCAAGAAAACTATCGTTCGACGCCGGAGCAATGATCCTCGCCGAGGGCACGAATGCGGATACGTTTTATGTCGTCTCGCAGGGGACGGTGGAGGTCATTCTGCCGCGCCAAAATCAATCGGATGTGGTCGCGCTTCAACTCGGACCCGGAAAAGTGTTCGGCGAAATGGAATTTTTCCACGAGAAAAAGCATCGCGCTTCGATCCGCGCCTCCGAGTCGGGACCGGTGGAAGTGCTTGCCATCGGGTATGAAAAACTCGGAGAATTGCTGGACCAGTCCGAGGTCACGCGCGAGGCGCTGCATCAGATGGCGAACAAGCACAACGGCGAGAATCTGTCCTGGCGGGGAGTCTCATCATGATCTCGAGACGCTGGAAAAAGGTCTGGGCTGATTTTTGGAGCAATCGCGGGCGGACGTTCCTGACGATCATTACGATTGCGGTGGGCGCATTCGCGGTGGGCTTCAACAGCAACCTGGGCTTATATATGAATGAAAGCATGGATGGCGATTTCCTCTCTGCCAACCCGTCGGAGACGGAGGTGTATGCCTACCCATTGAATGATGACATGGTGCAGATGGCGCGCGAGGTTCCGGGCGTGGAGGCCGTGGAAGGGTACTCGTCCATTGGCGCAAGGATCGTGCGGCCTGATGGAACATTTGCGGAAATCTCTTTCACCGCCGTCGAAACTCCGGCCGACCTTACGTTGAACACGCTCAAGCCTGCACTTGGCGAAACCGGCATTCCGGTGTACGGCGATAAGGAAGTCATTATCGATGCCAGCGCGATGTCGCTTGGTTATCAGCCCGGCGATACGATCCTGGTCGAACTCGATAATGGCAAGAGACGCGAGATCAAATTGGCGGGATATACACACTCAGTGACGGGCTTTCCGTATAACCTCGCGCAACAGGTTACTGCCTATGTGACGCCGGATACGCTGGAGTGGCTGGGCGGCGATACAGTCAACTATGGCCGGCTTTCGATCAGCGTTCTGGAAAAACAAACCGACGCCGAGCATGTGACCGAAGTGGCGCAGGCCGTGGCCGACCGGCTCGAACGCGCCGGGGCGACAGTTTATTTTGTGAGTGTGTATCAGCCGGGACATCACTTTGCCTACAGCATTACACAGGGTGTATTCTTTGTACTGGGTGTGCTCGGCTATCTGACCGTATTGCTAAGCGGATTCCTGATCGTCAACACCATCACAGCCCTGACGACCCAACACACGCGCCAGATCGGTATCATGAAAGCCACCGGCGGGAGCACCATGCAGATTTTTGGTATGTATCTCGTTTTGATCTTTGCTTTTGGCGTTGGCTCTCTATTGATCGCAATCCCTTTGGCGAACGGCGCAGCCTCCACCATCGGCGGTGGGATGGCGCAGTGGCTGAATTTCTATACCGCTCCGTACCAGGGTTACACCTCGACCTTGATTCAACAGGTCATCGTGGCCGTGGTCGTTCCGATGCTGGCGGCTGTCCTGCCGATCTACAACAGCGTGCGGATCACAGTGCGTGAGGCCTTGAGCGATTATGGACTGGGCGGGAATGCCAAAGCGAAGGACGATTCGGTCAATAGAAATTCGGTGTTGGTTCCACGCCCGATCCGCATCTCGCTGAGGAATACCTTCCGGCGTAAGACGCGTCTTGGGCTGACTCTGTTCACGCTGGTCTTGGGAGGCGCGGTCTTTATCGCGGTCTATAATCTTTGGGCTTCATTCGACCAGGTTATTGAAGACATTCAAGGCTATTTTCTTGCAGACATCAACATTGCCTTCGACAAAGGCTATCGTTATGACAAGGTCGGCAATATCGCCATGAGCATCCCCGGCGTGAAAAGCGCGGAGGGTTGGCTGGAATGGACCGGCACGCTCGAGATGAACGAGGAAGAAGCCGGAACGCAGATTCTGTTTGTCGCGCCTCCCTCCACTTCGATCCTGATTGATCCGATCATCACTTCGGGGCGCTGGTTGCAGCAAGGCGACGAGAATGCCATTGTAATTGGGAATCACCTCCTGCAAGTCTACCCGGACCTGAAGGTCGGCGACTGGCTGACCATTGACATTGACGGCAAAAAGACAGACTGGCATATTGTCGGCATTTACACGATCACTGGCAACGTCAGCCCGCCGCTCTTATACGTCAATTATGAATATTTGAGTGTGCTTGTGGGCCAGCCGGAGATGGCGTACTCGCTGCGGATTGTCACTTCTCAGCATGACTCCCTGACACAAAACCGCATCAATGAGCAAATTCAGGCGGCATTCGAGGAGCGGGGAATCCAGATTCAGTCCACCCAGTTGGGCGCGAACTTCATCCGCGACCAGAAGGCGCAGACGGATGTGCTGGTCTACTTCATGCTGGTGATGGCAACTCTCATCGCCATCGTCGGCGGGCTTGGCTTGATGGGCACGATGAGCATCAACGTGCTGGAGCGCACCCGTGAGATCGGCGTGATGCGAGCCATCGGCGCGAGCAACGGAGACATCCAGGCAATTGTCATCACGGAAGGCATGGTGATCGGGATCATCAGTTGGGCGATCAGCATCTTCCTCTCCATCCCGATCACGAATGTCCTGTGCTTTGGGGTCGGCATGGCGATTTTGACCGCGCCCATGCCCGCCGTCTATGGCGCGACAGGGATTATCGCCTGGCTGATCTTCACAGTTGTATTGGGTACGCTTGCAAGCGCGCTCCCTGCAAGGCGGGCTTCGAGGTTGACGGTGAGGGATACACTGGCATATGAGTAGCCCCTTACGCATCACGGATTACGAATTATTCGATCCGTGATGCGTAATTCCTAATCCGCCTCCCCCACAACTTCCCCACATTTCCTCCACTGGTTTAAAACACTGGCATGGGAAAATGCCTTCAAGTTTACAAACTGGAGGTAAACATGAAAAATACAAAATGGATATGGCGGCTTCTCGCTGTGTTACTTACCCTGGTCGTTCTGGTGGGCGTGGGTTTTGCAGGATTTCGGGTCGGACTAGTGCAAGGCGCGGATTTAACCGCTGAAGAACTTTCCACGATCTTCTCTCACGGACGGGGAACCGGATTCGATAACGACGGAGCGCCAAAGGCTGGCGACAGCCGCGATTTCGATCATGGACACGGACACGGCTCGGATGGGAGCGGTTTTGACCGTGGCGGTCGCGGCGGATTTTCC
>DAOTXI010000332.1:0-2143 GCA_034435475.1 Anaerolineales bacterium | reverse complement strand
AAAGGAAGATCAGGTTCTCGATTGCAGCGGAATGCTTTGCCCGATGCCCGTCGTCAAAACGTCGAAGGCGATCAAGACACTCGAAGTGGGACAGGTGTTGAAAATGATCGCCACCGACCCCGGCGCGCCGCCCGATATGGAAGCGTGGAGCCGCCAGACAGGCAACGAATTGCTCCGCTCCGCGCAGGAAGACGGTAAGTTCGTGTTTTACATCCGCCGCTCAAAATAGACTGGAGGCTGACATGTCCAAATCCGACCCGAACGCCCCAAAGCGGCTTGCGTTGATCGCTTCCAAAGGGACCTTAGACTGGGCATACCCACCTTTCATCCTTGCCACCGCCGCAGGCGCGATGGGCTGGGAGGTGGGCATTTTCTTTACCTTCTTTGGGTTGCCCTTGCTCAAACCCAAACTGACAACCCAGGTCACGCCTGTTGGCAACCCCGCCATGCCGATGAAGATGCCCTTTGGTCCAGAGGGCTTTCAGAGTATCAACTGGCCGATCCCACAAATAATCATGACCAACGTGCCAGGCTTCAATGCCCTCGCCACCACCTTGATGAAGCAAACCTTCGAAAACAAGGGTGTGGCTTCCATTGAAGAACTGCGTCAGATGGCGATTGACCTGGACGTGCGCATGATCGGCTGCCAGATGACGATGGATGTCTTCGGCTTCAAGCGCGAGGATTTCATCAAGGAATGCGAAATCGGCGGCGCGGCAACCTTCCTCGAATACGCTGCGGACGCGGATGTGCAGTTGTTTATATAGGCAGGCACATAGGTAAACAGGTGCAAAGGTACACAGGTCGCTCGAAGACTTGTCTACTTGTCTACTTGTGTACCTGCATAACTTCCACGGAGACCAATCATGAGCGTATGGAAGACCAACGACCCTGACGTAAAAAAGATTCTCTACATTCAAACCCATGGCGAAAAGGACCCAGAACGCACCGCCACTCCGTTCTTCCTCGCCACGGCAGGCGCGGCGATGGATAACGAAGTCTGCATTTACTTCACCATGAACGGTCCGCAGTGCGTGGCGAAAGGCAACGGGGAGAAGATCATCATTCCGCGCAAGGGCGGCGGCGGCAAGGAATTGAAGTTTTTCATCGAACAGGCGGCGGAAATTGGGGTGCGCTTCCTCGTCTGCCAGCCTTCGCTCGATCTGCACGGCTACACCATGGACGACATGATTGAAGGCGTGGAAATGATCGGCGGCGCGGCGTTCAACGACATGGCGTGCGATGCGGATGCGGTGATTGGTTTCTAGATATTAGATGATTAGAGAGTAGAAAATAGTTGAGAAGTTACTAATCATCTATTCTCTATTTATCTAGTCTCTTTTTTAGGAGGCACATGCCTACCACACAAGAAAATTGGAACCCTGGCAAGGCGGCAAACCGTCACCCCGAAGTGACATACGAAGAGAAGGAGAAACTCTTTCTCGAAGTGAAAAATGACCCGCGCTATGAAGACTTCCTCTACGGATGTTACGAGTGCGGCATTTGCGTTTCGACCTGTCCTTCGGCGCGTTTCTATGACTATTCTCCGCGGGTGATCGCGCAGGCGATGGCGCGTGAAGACATCGAGCGCGTGTACGACATCATCTCCGAGGATATTTGGAACTGCGCGCAATGCTTCTCGTGCTTGCGCTGTCCGCGCGGAAACAACCCTGGCGGACTTGTGACTTTGCTGCGCGAAGTCGCGGTCAAGAATGGCTTGCAGGAAACGAAGGATGTCCTGCAAGGCTACAGCCGCGTGATCTACAAGGTGATGCTTAAGGGCAATCAAGTCTCGCCCGATATGCTCCAGCCAGACTTCTTCCCCGATTGGGGTCCGTGGGTGCAGAACTTCTCCGCGAACATGCCTGTGTGGAGAAAAGCCATCCCCGTGGATACCCTGCGCGGTGTGACCGATGCGGCGTGGAAAACAAATAGAAAAACCCTGCTCGAACTCTATACCATCTGGTTCGAGACGGGCAACATGGACATCATCAAGGAAATTGACGAAGGTTTGCACGATTTATTGGCAGATGTGATGCAAGAGGAATTGGAAGAAGGATAAGCCATGACAACTACTGTAGAAGAGATCCTTGAACGTAAATCGCACGCCGTCACCCGCGACCCCGAACAGGCGCCTTCACAC
>DAOTXI010000331.1:0-2306 GCA_034435475.1 Anaerolineales bacterium | reverse complement strand
GCCAGCAACCGAGTTACTTTGATAACAAATCCTTACAAAATGCTTACAGGCGCAAGCGCCTGAAACTTCGGTATTTTTGTTTACCATTTCGCCATTAAAATGTAAGGGCCCCTCGAAGCCAACAAGATTGCCTGTGTGGAATTTTTCGCTGATAAGGAAGGTTCCTATGTGATACGATGAATATTGAGTATGATGCTTTTATGGGTTAGGCCCCCTGATTCGAAAGGTTGAAAATGAAAAAAATAAATTACGTTTTTCTCCTTACCATCGTCTTGATGATGATGCTTATCCGCCCCGCCGCGCAACCAGTACAGGCGGCAGGGACATATTATTCCCTTAGGTTTTATGGACACGGAACCGGACAAATTGACCGCGTCAAGATTCCCATAGACGCGCCGGAGGTTCCGGCAGACGTAGGCGGCGATTTTACAATCGAGTTCTGGATGAAAGCCGCATCCGCAGATAACACCAGCGGCGCCTGCGCTTCTGGAGGCGACAATTGGGTGAATGGGAATATCATCATTGACCGGGACATTTTCGGCGCCGGGGATTATGGCGATTATGGCATTTCTCTTTATGGCGGGAAAATCGCCTTCGGCGTTGCGAGCAGTTCATCCAATCAGACCTTATGCAGCACTGCCAGTGTTGCCGACAATGCCTGGCATCATATTGCTTTGACGCGCAACCAGACCAGCGGGCAAATGCGCATCTTTATTGATGGGGCGCTTAATACCACTGGCACAGGTCCCACCGGCGATGTCAGTTATCACAATGGACGGGCAACTTCCTATCCAGACAGTGATCCCTACCTTGTATTTGGAGCCGAAAAGCACGATGCGGGATCGTCGTTCCCTTCGTATAACGGTTATCTGGATGAAGTGCGCATCTCGAACAACGTCCGGTATTCGGCTTCGTTTAGCCGTCCTATTGCGCCCCTGCCAGCAGACGCAAATACGGTTGCCCTATACCGGTTTTATGAAGGTCCGGCAGGAGCCTGCACTATGGGGATTTTGGACTCATCTACGGGAGGGGCAAGCGGCGGGGCTTGTTCGTACGGCGGCGATAGTCCGTCTGGTCCGGAATATACAACCGATAATCCTCCAATATACCAACCCGATCTGGTGGTGACCGGTTACCAATTCCTTAATTCTGATAAAACTGCAGTCATCACTGAACCGACTGAAGATGTGATCTTTTGGATTCGAATGACGGTCGAAAACCGCGGCGGCGGCGACAGCGGAAATTTCTACCCCGGCATCTTTTTGGATAACAAGCCCAATTATGGTCCCGACCATGACGAACCCCCGACGCTCAATTTGGGAGATGTGACCGACTATGAAGGATATAGAATAACCCCTTCGGGCGCGGTTGACGGCGCGGGATGTATGTATTATGACCCGGCTGGCTCAATTGACCCCTTAATTGACTCTATCTACAAGGAACGCGGGAATTACACACGCCAGGATATTCTGCCCTCCCTGCCTGCCGGAAGCAGTACGATCGTGGACGTGCAAATTGCCTATCCTGCCGGCACATATATTGACCCGATTTACGACACCGACGATGTCCGCAGCGGTTTGAAGCGCGGCGGTTATTCCATTTACCTGTATGCAGATCCGAATTGCTCCGGCGGGGATGAAGAGATCAACGAGACGAATAATGATTATGGTCCGATTTATATTCAAATGGGCTATACGTTCAACGATGTCCCGCCGACGGCTTTTGCATGGGCGCAGATCGAGAGTATTTATGCGGCAGGCATCACCGGCGGTTGTACGACGAACCCGCTTAATTATTGCCCTGCGAATGCAGTCACGCGTTCCCAGATGGCTATCTTCCTTTTGCGCGGCATTCATGGTTCTTCCTATACCCCCCCTCCCGCATCTGGCACTGTCTTTGGCGACATTTCTACGAGTTCCTTTGGCGCCGCATGGATTGAACAATTCGTTGCGGAGGGAATTACTGCAGGGTGTGGCGGTGGAAACTATTGCCCCAACAACCCGGTTACCCGTTCTCAAATGGCGATTTTCCTTTTACGCGCCAAGTACGGCAGTTCATATTCTCCGCCGCCCGCTTTGGGGACTGTATTCAGCGATGTGCCAGCCAATGGATTTGCCGCTGCATGGATCGAACAATTGGTTGCCGAGGGAATAACCGCAGGCTGCGGCGGCGGGAATTATTGCCCAAACAGCTCCGTTACACGCTCGCAGATGGCGATATTTATCCAGCGCACATTCAACCTGCCTTCGCCATGAGTTAGACCTGCCAGTTTAGAAGCTCGTAAAACCGTAGTGGGGGGGGGGGGG
>DAOTXI010000330.1:0-4274 GCA_034435475.1 Anaerolineales bacterium | reverse complement strand
CTGTCAGTCCATCAATGAAGACCGCGAGAAAAATGAGGACAAGCGAATTTGCCAAGCCAAGCAAAAGATAGGACGTGCCCGTGCCGAGCAGACAAAGCAGCAAAATGGGTTTGCGCCCCAAGCGGTCGGAGAGAACGACGAGGATGGGAACCGAGACGAGTTGGATCGCAGAGTACATCGACATCAATCCGCCCGCGATGGCGGCGCCGCCATCCTGCGCCTGCACAAAGAACGGTAACAGCGGCAGCATGATGCCGTAACCGAGCATGTCTACAAAGACGGAGATGAGGATAAGGAAGAAGGAAGGAGGCAAGGGGATTGAAGCGCAGAGATTAGAGATTAGAGAAGCGAAAGTGGCGATTGGGCTGATTATATAGCCGATTATCGCTGTAGTGGATTTCGCCGCAAACCAAGTGGACGGAAACCAGTGAGTAGAGTATGATTCAAAAAGTAACGCGGTGGGAAAGTATGTGCCGCCAACAAGAATATATGATACCCAACCTCCACCCCGCCGGAAAATTCACCCATCCTCCCGCAGGCTGATGCGTAAATTCCTCCCGACCCTGTTATCCGCAAGCCTTATCCTCGGCATCTTCATCCCCGCCTCGGCGCAGGGACAGACCGCCGCGTCTGCCACTTTATATAATGTGGATGTCTCCGCCTTACCTGTCATTTCTGGATTTGTGGACGTAACCGACTCAAGCGGAATCTTCGCCTCAGGACTCAAGCCGGAGGCTGTTACCGTGCTAGAGAACGGACAGCCCCTCCCAGCTGTAAGTTTCAACGAAATGGCGAACCCCCTGCAACTGGCGGTCGCCTTCAACCAGGGTGAAGCGTTGGACGCCCGCAATGCAAACGGCATCTCACGCTTTCAACGCGTCTCGCAGATCATCATTGACTGGGCGCAAGCCCGCCCGCCCGACATGCCCGACGACCTGAGCCTTGTAAGCCAGGCGGGACCGGTCATCAACCATGCGCCTCCCACCGATTTCATCGTCGGCTTGCAGGGTTTTCAACCCGATCTACGCG
Source organism: Anaerolineales bacterium (assembly GCA_034435475.1). Taxonomy (GTDB): domain Bacteria; phylum Chloroflexota; class Anaerolineae; order Anaerolineales; family Villigracilaceae; genus Villigracilis. The sequence goes on along the minus strand of DAOTXI010000330.1, from coordinate 3,245 downwards.
AGGCGACTCCAAACCTGCAATCTCTCGCCGCAGCATTGGACGTGGTCAGCGCCCAGACTCCGCGCATTGGGGTAAAACGCGCCGTGCTTTTCATCACACCCCAGATGGAAAACCCGAACCTCGCGGCGGAACTCGAACCCATCATCCAACGCGCGGTCGAAAACAAAATTCGGGTCTTCGTCTGGTATGTGGATGCCAACACCACGTTCACGACCACCAGCGCGGCGGTATTCAATAACCTCGCCATCCAGACCGGCGGGAGCATGTTCCAGTTCTCCGGCGAGGAGCGCTTCCCCGACCCCGAGGTCTACTTCGCGCCGCTCCGCCGAATCTATCAACTTAAATATGACTCGCGCCTGAATCTTACGGGTCAACATAACCTTGTGGTGCAGGTGACGCTGCCATCATCAGAGTCGGTCACCTCACAGGCGCAGGTTTTCGACCTCAACGTCCAGCCGCCCAACCCGATTCCCGTCGCGCCAGCCATGCAGATCACGCGGCAGGCTCCGCCCGAAGACCCGTTCAACACCGAAGTCCTCCTGCCTGAATCTCAGAAGCTCGAGATCATTGTCGAATTTCCAGACGGCTACCAGCGTCCGCTGACCCGCACGACCCTGTATGTGGATGGCGTCGTGATGGATGAGAACACCTCTGAGCCGTTCAACGAGTTCGATTGGAAACTAACCTCGTACACGTCCAGCGGCGAACATCAGATCATGGTCGAGGCGGTTGACTCACTTGGTTTGAGCAAGCAGAGTATGCCGCTGCCGGTCTTGGTGACGGTCATCAAACCTCCCAGCGGACCCGCGGCATTTCTTGCAAAGTATCGCACGCAGTTGACCTTTGGCGCCATCATGTTTGCCGGGTTGGTGTTATTTGCCATCCTGTTGAGCGGAAGGTTGAGGAATCTTTCGCTACAGGCAATTCAGGAAGAGCGTCGGGCGCAGAACGATCCGCTCACCCAGCCTCTGCCGGTGATGAAGGAAGCGGCTCAGGCGGAGAAGGAGAAAAAGCCGAGGCGTTCCCCCAGACTCAAGAAGGAGAAACAAGCCAAAACACCGGAGGTCGAGGCGGCGGCTTCGCTCGTGAGACTCCAACCCGATGGTCAGTATGCCGCAGTCCCCCCGATTGCATTGAATGGGAAGGAGATCATCCTCGGCACCGACCCTGTGCAATGCACCCTGATTTTGGATGACCCGTCCATTTCGTCAGCGCACGCCCGCATCCGCGCCACCGACGACGGCGGATACCTGTTGCAGGATGTCCAATCCATTGCGGGGACGTGGGTGAACTTCGAGCCTATCCCCCGGGAGGGCTATCGGCTGGAACATGGTGATATGGTAAACTTTGGTCAATTAAGGTATCGTTTTCTGCTGAGGAAAGCGCCACCTCCGCGAACCCCCAAAATCACTCTCATTAACCCCGAAGAATGATCCGTACCACACTTGCCCACCTGCATATAGCCGCCCTCAGTCATGCGGGACTCTCAGGCAAGAACAATGAGGACCGGTATGCTGTGTCGTCTTTCCAACTGGCGAAGGATGATCCGCGCCCCTCGATCTTTGCCGTGGTGGCGGATGGTATTGGCGGTCATCGCGCCGGGGAGGTTGCGGCGGAACTGGCGGTGAATTACATCGGGATGCATGTGGCGGAGAGCAATGCGCGCAAGCCAGTCAAGATTTTGGAAAACGCGATCCACGACGCGAGTCAAGCCATTGCTTCGCATTCGGCGGGCAAAGCCGAGGAACATGGCATGGGCGCGACCTGCGCCTGTGTGTGGGTGATCGAAAACAGGCTTTATATTGCTTATGTGGGCGATTCACGCGTATATCTTCTGCGCGGAAAATACATCCAGCAGTTGACAATTGACCATACCTGGGTGCAGGAGGCGTTCGAGAAGGGCATCATCACCGCCGAGCAGATGCGCGATCACCCGAACGTGCATGTCATCCGCCGCCATCTTGGCGGTCTGCGTTTGCCGGAGGTGGATTTCCGTCTGCGCATTGATAACAATGAGACGGACGAGGAATCGCTCAACAATCAGGGATTCCACCTTGAGCCGGGGGATACGATCCTGATCTGCACCGATGGTTTGACCGACCTGGTCTGGAACGACGAGATCCAGCAGATCGTCCGTGGGAAACGCGATTTGAAAGCCGCCGCCGAGGCATTGGTGGCTCTTGCAAATGAACGCGGTGGGCACGATAATATCTCGGTGGTCCTGCTGGCAATGCCGAGGGTGGAGGAAACCCTGCCAAAGAAAGGTCTGTTTGGTTGGTTGTCGGGGGAGTGATTTGTTTTGGGTATTGCCTCTGTTTGCTGGTAAAAATAAAAACATCCCACGACTGGGATGTTTTTTTGGTGACTCCGGGGGGATTTGAACCCTCAACCAATTGATTAAGAGTCAACTGCTCTGCCGTTGAGCTACGGAGCCAATTCTTGCGGGCGGTATTATACCGCAAAGGGATATTGTGTCAATAAAATGAGATTCAGGGGAGTGTTCATGGCAGGAAGTAAAATAATGAAATAAACAGTCCAAGTTGTGGAGGAAATCGGCATCAGATGAAGGCAGGCTCAACCATTCTGGGAGCCAGCGCTATAAATGTGGTGAATGCAAGCGAGCCTATACCTGCCTCGAAATAAAAAGGGTGTTCTCAAGACATGCGTCTGTTGGCCTTAGAGAGTGTTTCTTAAGTCCAAATCAATTGACTTTTGCACACAGATTACACGGAAAAGGTCGGATTTTTTAAAGGTTTTTCCGTGAAACTCAAAAAGCCTTTAAGAATCAGTCTCTTAGACGGGTTGTAACAGCCATTAAGTTACTGTCAATTTTTGGCTTGGATATTTCTCGTAGCGCTTCTCATCCATTACTCTGCGGATTCGGTCGAAACCTTCCCATACATCAGCAAATGAAAGATAAAGCGGGGCAAACCCTAAACGAAGATTATCCGGCGCGCGGAAGTCGGGGATGAGGTTCATCTCTTCGATGAGGGTGCGGTTAATGCGATAGCCTTCGGGGTGGCGAATGGAGATGTGCGACCCGCGCATGGCAGAGTCAAGCGGGGAGCCTAATGAAAAGCCGAAGGGGACGAGCCAATTCTCCGTTAAGAATGAGGCGAAGTCCGTCATCAAGATGGATTTTTCGCGGAGCGAATCCATGCCTGCTTGGAGGAGCGGTTCGAGGGCAGCCTCCATGGTGAGAAGAGAGATCATCGGTTGTGTGCCGACCATGAAGCGTTGTGCGC
>DAOTXI010000329.1:0-3200 GCA_034435475.1 Anaerolineales bacterium | reverse complement strand
CAAGATACTCGAAGCTCAGTCCAAGGCAGACCCGAAAACACAGAATGCGACATTCCATTTCGACTTCCTCGCCTCACAGACTGGAATGATCGGCTCGAATGGTCAATTGACCGGGCTTGAGGTGGAGGAAAACATCCTGACCGAACGCGACGGGAGAACCAGCGCCAAAGGCACGGGAATAAAACGGACTCTTGACGTTGACACCGTCATCTTCGCCATCGGCGACCAGGTGGATGCAAATTTTGGCTTGCCCGTGGAATGGGGCGAATTCGTCAAAAACAAGGAACCAAAGTTTGCTGTGGACGGTAACTCATACGAATCGTCCATTGAAGGCGTTTTCGTTGGCGGCTGGTCGCGCAAAGCGAGTGAAGGGCTGGTCGGTTACGCCCGCAAAGATGGGACAAACGCCGCCCGGTCGGTATTGAAGTATTTGCAGACAAAAGCCCCCGCCCAAGTCAACCCGGAAATCATAACGGAAAAGATGAAATCGCTCTCCAAACCGGTCGTTTTAAAGGAAGACCTTAAACGGCTGGAGGCGGTCGAAGCGGAGGAAGCCAAACTCCGCGGGCTGGAGGAATTCAAGTTCACGGGAAATGAAGAGATGCTGCAAGCAATGGGGTTGATCGAAACAGCATAAGTTGAAAGCGACCGTCGCCTGCGAAGCGACGGTCGCTTTATTACAAACAACCAACCCGCTCAATTAGCGTAATGTATCCCGTCGTTTCGTACAGATTGCGATACGGATCATCCTGCTTTAAGTAATCTGCCAGCAAGGGTTTCAAGGGGTAGTATGTAAATTGATAGCAGGCGTTCTCGTCCACCTGTCCCCAGGTATCTTCATCCAAACCGAAGACATAGAATTTTTTTCCATCTGTGGTCTCGACCCTATACTCGGTGCAGTAATACTTGTTGCATTTGACAGTCACCTCGCGTTTTTCCACCACCTGCACGCGGATGGTTTTATCTCCGCTTCGATAGGTGTTGAACGTTGCAAGGGCGGTCAATGCGCCGAAGAAGATAAGCAAAAGACTGAGGAACCCAAGAACATAATTGCCAGCCTTGCGTCTCTTACGACGGCTGGACGTCAGAAAGGCGAGCAGCAAGCCGCCGAACCCGAAAACGAAGAAAAAAACGATATAGATCAGACTGCTCGAGAACGCCCCCAGTGGCGACGCGGAATAGATGATGTCCATGTACGAACTCCAATAAGGTTATTTGACACACCCGCGATCCGCCAACTCCGCCGCTTTCTCTTCCGAAAAACCAAGCGTATTCTGTAAAATCTCTTTTGTATGCTCCCCCACCAACGGCGGTGGGAGGCGGTATGAAACGGGTGTGCCCTCCATCTTAAGTGGGGAGCCTACAAGCGGCAACGCCCCAATGGTGGGATGTTCCATCGTCACCAGCATTTCGCGTTCCATCACATGCGGCATCGAGAAGACCTGCCCGAGGTTGTTGATCGGCCCGCAGGGGAATTGGTTGCCGATCAGCGAGAGCCATTCGCCCACGGTCTTCGTCATAAAAATCGGCTTGAGGATGGAGATCAACGCCTCGCGATTCTCGACCCGGGCTTGGTTCGTCCCAAACCGGGCATCAGACGCCGCTTCGGGCATTTCGATCACCCTGCACAACGCTTCGAACTGTTTGTCATTGCCAACCGCCACCACCAGCCAGCCATCCATCGCCTGAAAACTTTGATACGGCACAATGTTCGCATGGGCATTGCCATAACGCTTCGGGGTTTTGCCCGAGATCAAAAAATTACCTGCCACATTCGCCAGCCAGCCAAGTTGAGAGTCGAACAGGGCGATGTCAATGAATTGCCCTTCGCCAGTGAACGTCCGCGCCTGCAATGCCGCCAAAATTGCAATGACCGCGTTCTGCCCTGCGAATAAATCTGCGACGGCAACGCCGACCTTCATCGGTTCACCTTCCGGTTCACCGGTGACGCTCATAATGCCGCCCATTGCCTGAATCATAAAATCGTAGCCGGGCATATCTTTCAATGGTCCCATCTGCCCGAAGCCGGAGATTGAACAATAGATCAACTTCGGATTCGCTTCATGCAATGCTTCATAATCCAACCCAAACTTTTTCAACGTCCCCGGGCGGAAGTTTTCCACCAGAACATCGCTTTGCGCGGCAAGTTCACGCAAAATATTTTTCCCCTCCTCCGTTTTCAAATTGACCACCATGCCGCGTTTATTGCGGTTGACGCAAAGATAGTACGCGCTCTCCCCGCCCGCAAACGGCGGACCCCAGCCGCGGGTTTCATCACCTTCAGGCGGTTCCACTTTGATCACGTCCGCTCCCAGGTCGCCGAGAACCATCGTACAATAAGGACCAGCCAGTACACGGCTGAGGTCTAACACACGAATGTTTTGTAAGGGTTGCATGGGAACTCCTGATTAAAAACCTGACAGGTCTCTTGGAATCGCTGACGCAACGTTTACTCGCTCCGTGAAAAAGTTCCGAAAGGCATGGTCTTCGTGAGACCTGTCAGGTTTGATGACCGATATGAAACGCGACTTGTATTTTAGCAAACCTCTCATTAACGCGGCGGGGTCATTGGGATTCGCGCCAGACCCCCGCAATGGGATTTCTCTTGACTCATTCGGCGCGTTTGTGACCAACCCGATCTCCCTGCGCCCACGCCTGCCGACATCTCACCCGGCTTTGGTCGAATTCCCAGGCGGATTCCTCATGCATACCGGTCTGCCCAACCCGGGGTTTCATGCCACGCTCAAAAAATATTCCGCCAAATGGAATCGCGCCGACCTGCCGATTATCGTCCACTTGATGGCAGACCGCCCCGAAGAGACCCAGAAAATGGTGCGAGAGTTGGAGACGGTCGAAAACGTGATGGCGATTCAATTGGGCTTCGCGCCGCTGCTATCCGACGACATCATCCTGACGAATTTGGAAATGTGCCTGGGGGAGATTCCGCTCATCTTTGCGCTGCCGCATGAACAGGTTTTAACGCTTGGACGTCAACTCCTTGATGGCGGGGCGGGCGCGATCAGCATCGCTTCGCCGCGCGGCGCATTGTATGACAAAGCTGGGAATTTGGTGACGGGAAGAATCTACGGTCAATCGCTGTTCCCGCGCTCGTTGGATTTGGTCCGCTCGGCGGCGATGGTTGGCATTTCCATCATTGGGTCGGGTGGGGTCTGGTCGGGGGCGGATGCCGAGTCCATGAT
>DAOTXI010000328.1:0-1857 GCA_034435475.1 Anaerolineales bacterium | reverse complement strand
GCTTTGACCTGAGCTTCGTGCTCATACAAAAATTCCTTGAGCAATTCCATCGGCACTTCATTACTTTCGCCAATTTCCATTTTGAGGCGGGCACGAATCTTTTCAGCGGTGTTACGTCCACCTTCAGACATTTCCACGAGTGGATGCAGGTCATTCCACATGCCGAGGGCTTCGGCGAGCGGTTTGATCTCGTTGAGAGTCCATTTGAGGAAATCACGCACAGCAACGGGCTTACCTGTGAGCGGATTTTCGATCTCAGCCTGCAGACCATGTTTGGCGGCAAGTTCTTCGTTGGCGCGAGCGCGGGTGATGTCTTCGCTATCGTAGCGGAAGCCGCGCGCGAATTTCGGGTCGGCATAGATCTTCAGCATGAGCAGGTAGCGGAAGGTGAGATTGGCAACATCGAGGTCGAGGCTGTGACCACCCTCATCCACGCGGATTTCCACACGTCCCATCGGCAGGTTGATGCGTGCCATCAGGTTCTGACGTTCGACCTGCCGTGCCATTTCTTCGGGCGGAGTGGACTGCCCTGCGGCGAAAAGTCCACGGGCGTAGAGTGATTCGAGTTGTTCACTCGTGGTAGAGATGATACGTTCCACTGGCTCGGAAAAACTACGAGCACGGACTGGCGTCCAGTTGTTGTTGCCGAAGCGCACGCCGCGACGCACAAGGTCATAAGAAATTTGCAGATAATCATTGTAAGAACGGTAAAGATCGGGCAAGTCCACTTCACGCGGATTTGGGAAGGTGAGGTTACGAATCGAGTCGAATTCTGTGAGGATAACTGCGGCGCGTCCGTCCTTGACTTGAGCCTGCATCGGCGTAGAAGCGCTCGTCGCAATGAAGAGCGAGGCAAAAGCACGTAAGAGCCGCGTAGCAGTGATGTAAAACTCCGACTTGTAATCATCCAAATGTTTGTCGCCGCGTTCACTGGCTGAGAGGTGCATGAAGTCCCAGGCGAAGAGCGGATCGGGCAGAGAGATGTTGGTGTGGATGCCGGTCGTGGCGAGAGTGTCGCCGTACAGGTCAACGCACTTTTCAAGGTAACGGCGTTTTGCAAGCGACCAGTTTCCGGGGATCGAATGATGACCGATGTCCGTGAGGTAGAGCAGGTTGCCATGCCAATAATGCAAGCGTTCATTGAAGTTCAACCCGGCGCGATGCAGGGCGTTCATAAGTGAGGCTTCCATCAGGCGGGCTTCGTAGATCGCTCCGCGCGGCATGTAGTACGGGCGGGTCGCCCATTCCACCATCCAGTGAAAGACTTCCAGTTGGCTGAATTGTTTCTGCCAGACAGGGATGCATTCGGCACGGAGATAGTCCACAAACGAATGCTGACTGGGTCCTGCACCGACCGTTAAGAGCGGACGCAAGTCATTATCAAGCAAGTTCCATTCTTGTTCAAAACAAGCAAGACCGCCCTGCGGTTTGTCTTTCATGGATTCTTCGAGTGCGAGTTGATATTTTTCGGCGAATTGTTGGGGCATGGTGATTCCTAATATAAAAAGTTTTGCGAACAAAAATTGCTTAATCTAAAACTGGAAAGAAGAAAGAGGAAAGAAAATTGCATCTTTCTTCTTTCCTCTTTCATGAATTACTTCTTCAACTCGTTCAAACCTTCCATCAATCTCTTGAACGCGCCTTCAGTTCGTTCCACAGGCGTGGCATACGAGAAGCGGATCCAGTCGCCGCCGAAGGGCGAGAAGAAGGCGCCCGGCACGACAGCAATGCCGTGATTTTCAGCAAGATATTGACCAAGTTGCTCCGTATCTGACCATCCCTTTGCTTTGATGAAATCGCCCACATTCATAAAGGCATAATAACCTTTGCCAATGATGTGTTGAAGTCCACTTTCGG
>DAOTXI010000327.1:0-5693 GCA_034435475.1 Anaerolineales bacterium | reverse complement strand
CATCTCGGCTGTGATGGCGTTGACGCCATTTTCGTAAACCGACTCCGGGGGCGGGGTGAAGGGTTGGATGCCAATATAAACTTCGCCGGTGTCTTTGGCGAGGATGATACGAATCCGCGATTCGGCTGGGAGGTTTTCCTTTGCCAGTTCCGCGATATGACGGCGTAACATCGTTTCGTTTACGGCGGACTTTAAGCGCAATTCCTTCGCGGGGTCATACAGCCGTTTGAGGTGCGAGGTTAACCCAAGGACGCGCGCCCCGCCGGAGAGCGTGGCAAAAGTGGAGTAAAAACCGTCTGAAAGGCAGCCAGTCAACTCGTCCAAGGATGAAGCGGAGAGGTTGAGAGGGACGAGTCTGCCTGGAGCGAGTCGGAATCCTTTAATTGCCATCCATCCATTATAAATTGGACTCTGACTCCAAAATTAGAACTTTCAAATTCCTCGCTTTTCGGCGCCCTCCCCATTTAGTCATTTCGTCCTAACAAAAATGCAAAACGCCATTTACCGCTGGGAACGTGAAATATAATTCAAGCGATGAGCGCCGACAGCACTTTAGTTAAAAAAGCGTCTGAATTGACAGCCGACAGCCTGCGGACTGTGGCTAAAAATATTTCCGTTCAGCAATTATCGCGGCTGACCCTGCCTGAGATCGAGTCGGTGGTACAGTTGATTTCGCGCATCGTCCCTGCGGGGAACGTACCCGGCATGATCCTAAGCGGATTGGCGCGCCTCCCCGGGAGGCGTATTCCTGCGCAGAAGCTGGAACAGGATGTAACAGCGCTCTTCAGCGGCGTGGAGCAGATACTGGATAAAGCGGTATACGCCACTTTCTTTGCGGGACCCGCCGCGGTTTTGTGGGGCTATCAAAACATCTTGAAGCTGGCTGGCAAGGACCCCGAATCTGCCTTCCCTGAAGGGCTATGGCAGTTCTACGCCGAGTATGCCCTGCGTGAAGACACGGCGCGGCACACAAACGAAACACATGGCTTCGATACGACCCTGAATGAGCATGGCATCCGCCTCGATAAAGTGGACAGATTGACCGCCTGGTTCATGGCGGCTGTGACCTGCCTGCGCCAATACCCCGCCCTGCTGGAAAATGAATGGCGGGAACGCGTCTCCATTTCTCTATTCGAGAAAATCATGCGCGAAGCCGGGATGAAGGTCGAAAAGCCCAAGCGCATTTTGCGCGAATGGGAAACAAAACGTCCCTACCGCCGCGACGAGGAAGCGCAATTGTTCGATTATCCCGTTTACCGGCAGAAGAAGTTCGACAACTTTCTGCGCGATCAGACCCAGACCACACCCGAACCCCTGATAAAAAGATGGAAAGAATCCATCCTGCTTGCCGAGGGGCTGGAACTTTCAGCCTACCAAAAGCAAATGTCCATCCTGGCCGCCCTCGAACCGGGGCTTTACGGAGAAAGCCGCGAACCGTACACACTGACCGATGCGAAGATCGGCATCATTCATAATGACAGTTATTATCTTCTGCCAGTCTGCGATGAGGGTGGAAACCTGCTGGATGTAAACACAGCGCGGGCGCAGATCGCTTCATTGCTTTCATCGCCGGTTGCAACACCCTCGCAAATCGCATCGTTGACAAGGATCAAACGCTCGGCGCTGGCAGGTCTGCGCTCCAAACTCAGCCCCGAACTGGTCAGCGACCTGGATAATCTCAAGTATGCGCCGATTCTGCTTTCGACCGATTTACGCGAACGCAGCCTGCCTCTTTCAGAATTACGGCAGACGGAACGCGGGGTCGGCTCGCACGCCATGACCATCTTCGACACCGGCGAAACTTTTGTCTTCGACCAGTCACACATCTTCTTCGACGGCGCCTGGGGTACGGCGCTGGCAGAGATCATGACGAATGAGGCTCTTTCGTGGGCGCGTTACCTGAGTATGCTGCCTTCGACGACTCCCGCCTCCTCCCGTCTTTATACTTCGCTCACACTTCAACTCTCCCCCACCGACCTGGCTTTGGTCGAGCAATCGCCTCACATCATGCTGGAGGCCGGCGCGGAATCGGACAAAGTGGATATCAAGACCTGTCTCGCCCTGCGAAGGGGATTCAAACAACGCAGCCAGGATACGATTGACCTGACAGTGAACGACCTGCTGATCCTTTATCGGGCCATCCATGCGGCAACTTATGTGCCATCGAAACGGTTGTCAGACGAAATACAAAAACTCTCGGCCTCACAGCCCGATCTTGCCGCCGCCCTCAAACAGCTCGTCGAAGAAGGCAGCCGCACAAATCCATCCATCCTCATCCCAATGGACGCCACCCTGAAAGCCCCGCGCGACCGGGTGTATCCAATGTCCATTGAAGTGCCGTTAACCGAACTCAACCTGCTTGCCATGCACGAGCAAACCCTGCGGATGTTAAGCGCATACCAGAGCGCGTCTGGAAACGACCGCGGCGCGATCTTCGATAGTTTCAACTCCCTGCAAAGGGTGTATCTTGCCCACCTGCAAGGTTTGGGAACCTACTTCTCCCGGGCAAAGGATATTGCAGCCCAGGGCGAAAGCACTGCCGTTGGGGCTATCAAACTCCTTGCCCACCTGCCGCTTCCCATTCAGCGGCTTTTGGATAAAATACCCGAACGCTTCGAAGTTCTGAACAACCTCATCAAAGGGCGTGAAGTCATCTCAAATGTCGGCGCGGTCGCGCCGTCCAGTACGCTCACGCGCTTCATGACCGCCAAAGATGACAACAACCAGAAACAACTTGCCTGGGGTGTCATCACAGATGCAAGGAATGTCATGCATATTCACCTGCGCGACTTCCGCCCCCACGTCAACACGTTGTACGCAAACGGGCGTAGAGACCTTGCCCTGCTCATCGCCCAGGATTATCTCGACGCTTACATAGAAGGCTTCAACCGCTACATCCGCGAACTTTCCCACATCATAGTCACCAGCAATAAAACCATGCCAAGACACCCAAAAGGAAAACTGCTTCAATGAAAGATCCGCTGATCGGAATGTCTCTCGGCAATTTCCGCGTGGACCGCCTGGTCGGACAGGGCGGCATGGCGACCGTCTATTACGGGCAGGATGTAAAACTTTCGCGCCCGGTTGCCATCAAGATTCTTGACAAACGCTACAGAAACCATCCTGCCTATGCCGGGCGATTCGTAAAAGAAGCACGCATGATGGCTCAATGGCGGCATGAGAACATCATCCAGATCTATTACGCCGACGACTCGCAGGGCTTCCCCTACTACGTCATGGAATACGTGGATGGACAGGACCTGAGCGCGATCATGAACCTGTACCACGGCGAAAATACGTTAATGCCCCTTGCAGACGCCCTCCGCATTGGCAGGGCAGTCTCCGGCGCGCTCGACTATGCCCACAAAAACGGGGTCATCCACCGCGACGTAAAACCCTCCAACATCCTGCTCTCCAAAGATAGGCGTGTCCTGCTCGGCGATTTTGGCATGGCGCTCGACATCCGCGACGGCTCGATGGGAGACATCTTTGGGACGCCCCACTACATATCGCCCGAACAAGCCAAACGGTCAGCCGATGCGGTTCCACAGTCCGACATCTACTCGCTGGGCGTCATCATGTACGAAATCCTCACAGGCGCAGTTCCATTCAACGACTCCTCGCCAGCCAGCATTGCCCTGCAACACATCTCACAGAAACCGCCCGCGCCGCGCAGCGTCAACCCGAACCTGCCACAGTCTGTCGAAAAAGTTTTATTGAAAGCCCTTGAAAAAAATATCCGCGATCGTTACCAATCCGGCGCGCAATTCATGGACGCGCTTGAAGCCGCCTTCACCCAAATCGGCGCGGAGAAAAAACCGCCCCTGCCTCCCCTGCCCGTCGGTGTGCCAACCATCAGACGCAGCGAAAAATCCATCGAGCAAATTGCAAAACGCTCCGCGCCGCAGCCCTTCGTTGCGCCGGAACTTGTCGTCGCAAAACTGCCTGCCACCGTCCATTCGAGCAGTCAGAAAAAAAAACGGAAACCCTGGGTTTGGTTAATTGCCCTGCTCACCATATTGGGGATTGGAGCCTTCCTCTACATCCAAAACGGATTCGGCGCCCCGGCCGCTCCCCCCGCCACAACCGAATCTCCCACGCTTCCGACTCCACTCAAGCCTTCGCCTGCTCCCTCAGCCATCTCCTCCCCCGAGCCGACGGCAACCCTCATTCCAATCACACCCACCAGCGAACCGACGGCAACTCTGGAACCTTCCCCCGCTGCGCTCGTTACACCGACCATCCGCTTTCCCGAGGGAAGCCATTACACGCTTTTTTATAACGAGACAAGTTTTTACATGATAAACCGTTCCTATGAAACGCGCAGTCTCTCGGGCTTTACCTTTGAACGGGTGGATGAACAGGGACTGCCCTTCAAGGATCACTTTGAAGCCCACTTATGGGAAACCCCGGACTTCGACCACCTGCCGCGCAATTTCTGTGTAAACATCACCGTCTACGGCGACCAGGACCCACCCTACCTCAACCCCGCTGAATGTTGGGCGGGCGTGATCAAAACCATTCAGGCGCGTTTCGACCGTCCCTTCAATGTATTGTTCTGGACTCCAAAAGAAGGGTCGAATCACTTCCGTGTAAACTGGTTGAAAGAGGAAGTGGCGCTGTGCGAGATCACGGCTGGCATGTGCGAGGTCTATATTCCTTGACACGAATCCTTCCACGGGTGTAAACTCGGTTCGCAAGTAAATCCAAAAGAAAGGAGCGCACTCTTAATGAGCATCACAACCTACTTTAATCTCAATGCAGTTGGCAAATTGCCTTCTCGGAGTGCGCCTATTGACCGTACCTAGGTCTCTTTCAGTTCCTTTTTATTTTTTGGGCTGTGGCGCACGCGCCGCAGCCTTTTTGTTTAATTTCGGCGAAGACCTGACAGGTTTCACCGATACCGCGCCAATCCTGCGGGACTCTTCCTAAACCTGTCAGGTCCGTTCTTGGAGAAATCACCATGACCAACACACAAACCTTCGACTTCCGCAACGCCATTCGTGAAAACCGTCTCGCCGGTATCTGGCGCATGATGACGGACTTCCGCGTCCCGTACATCGCGGCGACGATCTCGCTCGCCATCTCCGCGCTGGCGAAGACCTCCGTTTACCTGCTCCTGCGCTTCTTCGCCGACGATGTCCTTGTGCAGAAAAAGATGATCGGCTCCACCATGACCCAGACCTTTCTGTGGATCGGGTTGGGATTTATCGGACTCGCCCTGATCGAAGGCGGCGGCTCGTTCCTTTCGGGACGGCTTGCCGCCTACACTGCGGAGGGGATCACACGCCGATTACGCGACTTCCTATTCGACCACATCCAGCGCTTGAGTTTTTCCTATCACAGCGCCACCCCCACCGGAGATTTGATCGAGCGCGTCACCTCGGACGTGGACTCCCTGCGCCGCTTCTTCTCGGAGCAAGCCATCGGCGTGGGAAGAATCGTCCTGCTCTTCTTCATCAACTGGGGCGCGATCCTGTATATCAACGCCAAACTCGGCTGGATTTCGGTCGTGACCATCCCGCTGATTTTGTGGGTCTCGCTGTGGTTCTTCAAGCGCGTGACCAAAGCCTACGAGGACTATCAGGCGCAGGAAGCGGTTCTCTCGACGACGCTACAAGAGAACCTGACCGGCGTGCGCGTGGTCAAAGCCTTTGCCCGGCAGGACTACGAGATGGAAAAGTTCGAGAAGG
>DAOTXI010000326.1:0-2063 GCA_034435475.1 Anaerolineales bacterium | reverse complement strand
GGGAGACCCTGCGTGAACGCTACGTCGTCCGTGAACAGATCGGGCGCGGCGGCACAGGCAATATTTACCTTGCAGAAGACATGCGTCTGCAGGGGAGATTGTGCGCTCTCAAAGAAGTGGAGCACAACCAGGCTCTCCCGGAAGAGGTCATGCAACAGGCTCGCGAACAATTCTTTCGCGAAGCGTCTGTTCTCGCGCGCCTTGACCATCCCAACCTTCCCAAAGTCTCCGATTTTTTCTCCGTCGAAACCCGCGATTACCTTGTGATGGATTACGTGCCCGGCAAGGACCTGCGCCAATTGATGCAGGATGCGCGCCGCAACGACGCGTTCCTTCCTGAAAAAGAGATTCTCAACTGGGCGGGGCAGATCGCCGACGCGCTGGATTATCTCCATCACCAGGACCCGCCCATCATCCACCGCGACATCAAACCGAGCAACATCAAACTCACCCCCAGCGGACTGGTCAAACTGGTTGATTTTGGTCTGGTCAAGATCATGGCTCCCGGCGAAGTGACCATCACCGTCATCCAGGGTCAGGGAACCGCGCTTTATACTCCGCTTGAACAATACGGTGGCGACGACACACATACCGACCCGCGGGCGGATATCTTCTCCTTCGGCGCGACTCTCTATCATCTCCTGACCAACGAGCCCCCAGCGGAAGCAAGGAAGCGGTTCTTAAATAGCCGAAGCCTGACTCCCCCCATTGACATTAATCCACGCCTCAGCATTGCCGTTGAAAAAGCCATCCTGTGGGCGATGTCTCTTCACCCCGATGACCGTCCCGCCGATGTAAGAACCTTCTGCAACGCCCTGCTCGGCAAACAGGAGACTCCGATCCAAAACCCCGCCAACAGGTTCGGCTTCGAAACGCCCCGCATAACGATATTTACCCAGGAGCAGATCGCAGGCTATATAGCATTTGGTCTGTTTCTGATCGGGCTGATCGTCACTGTTGCAAGATGACCCCCATTTTGAGAATTGGAAAAGTTAACCCCGCTTCATTCTTAACCGAAAATTGATTCTGTTCATCAGGCGAGTCGCCACTTTGAAATTTTCCCCCCATCGTCGTGCAGGCTGAATCCGTTCTTTTGCAGGACTTTTTGTGAAGCGATGTTGTGATTCGCCGCCTCGGCAAACAACGGACGGATTTTTACCAGCAGCAAAAATTCGGCTACGGCGGCACTGGCGATTCCGCGCCGCCAGAATTCTTTACCGATCCAATAGCCGATGCGCTGTTCGTACTTGCCTTCCTTCCAGCAAATGATGTGACCCGCAACCTTCTCTTTATAGAGAATGGCACGCGCGGTCACATTTTTGTTTTTCAAAATTCCCTCCCAATGGCGCATGAATTCGCCTTTATCTTTGGCAGGGTATGCAGACATGGCAACCGCTTCGGGTTCGAGTTGTTGCTGGAAGAGAATCAACAGGTCGGTTTCGAGAACGGGACGCAGGATTATTTTTGCCATCACGGAATTTTATCAATATCATACGGCGTGGATTGATAGACGTAATAATTCAACCAGTTCACATATAACAAGTTCGCATGTCCGCGCCAGCGGATGTTGGGTGTTTGGGTTGGGTCGTCGTTGGGATAATAATTTTTCGGCACGTGAATGGGAAGTCCCTTGTGTACGTCGCGATCGTATTCGGCTTTGAGGGTGAATGGGTCATATTCGGAGTGACCCGTGATGTAGAGATTGCGTCCTGCTTTGTCGCTGACGATGTACACGCCTGCTTCGTCTGACTCGGCAAGGATTTGCAGGTCAGTGTGCTTGTCAATGTCTTCGCGGCGGATCTCTGTGTGACGAGAGTGTGGGGCGAGGAAAATGTCGTCGAAGCCGCGCATCAGGCTTGAGGTCCGGTTTAAGAGGCGGTGTTCAAAGACACCGAACATCTTGCGGGGCAGGTCATATTTTGGAATTCCATATTTGTGATACAAGCCTGCCTGCGCGCCCCAGCAAATGTGAAACGTGGATTCAACGTTGGTTTCCGACCAATCCATGATGCGTTGAAGTTCCTGCCAGTAATCCACTTCTTCAAATGGCATCTGCTCGACAG
>DAOTXI010000325.1:0-1683 GCA_034435475.1 Anaerolineales bacterium | reverse complement strand
GTATTGCGTAATTCGTAAAATAATGCTCGCTAATTTTCTTTGAGCCTGAATATTATACATTCATCAATCGTATTCTCCAGCCGATAATTCGCCTCCACGAACTCGAAGAGCTCATCCATGCGCGGGTGGATGTAGATCTTCTTCTTTACGCCGGGGGTGTTGTATTGAATTTCGCGGGTGGCAGGGTCCAGGGAGGGAATGGCGTCCACGGATCGGGAACAGTCGAGGATGAGTTGAGGCGGGGTTTTGGTCAGATCATCGAGGTAGCGGTCTTCGATCTCTTTGGTCAAGGAGCCTTCGAGAAAGAGCGGGTAATAAAGATACTTCACCGGCGAGGCGCGGTCTGACATGAAGTTGATTCCCATCTCAGGGTACCAGGTCAACAGGGTGTCGCCGGGTTGGCTGTTATCGCGGATGTAGGCGGAGACGGGGTCAATATACTCATCCCCGCCGAAAGAGGCAAAGTATCTTCCCGGCGCGGCGGGGAAGACCACGAAAAGCCCAAGGCTAAAGACAATTGCCATGACCGCGCTTGCGTTTTCGCTCAAGCCTTCGAGCGGATGAACTCGCAGCGCCACCTGCCAGAACTCGGCGAACAGATAGGCGGAATAGACCGCCACTGCCAGCGCCCAACTGATGTAGTAATGTGTGAAGTTTCTGCCGGAGAGATTGCTCAACACAATCTCGATCGGGAACCAGACAAGCAGAAAAGTCTCGAACACCGAAACCCGCCGCGCAGACAGGCTGACCAGGAAACGCAGACACAGAGCCAGCCATGCAATCAGTGCGAACCAACCGGTCCAGCCCATACCATAACGCCCGAATCCGCCGAAGATATCGAGCCATTCTCGCTCTTTCGCAGCGGAATAGGCGAAGTTGAAAATAATCGAGGCATTGATCATTTCGCCCGCGATGCCAAGCATGGCGAAGTACGTCGTCCACAGAAGCAGGGGCAGGGCGAAGCCGACAAGCAGGCTGATGAGGATGCGCAGGACTTCCGCGATGTTTCGTTTAAAAGCGTAAAATACAATAACGCAAAGCGCGATGGCGAACAGCCCGCCGATGTTATTGGCGCGGAAGGTGAAACTCAAGCCGAAGAATGCGCCGACCCAGAGATATTTCCAATAGTTATTTTCCGAATCCACCATCGAAAGGAAGAGCGCCAGCCCCGCCGCGTTGAAGAGCAGGGCATATTCCTCGGTGTAATTCCCATACCCCAACCCGACGCGCAACCCCAACCCTGCCAGCAGTGTTCCAAACAACCCTGCGCCCCTGCCCCAGCGTTTCGAGAGCGCTTGATACAAAAAACTCAAGGCGCCGAAGATACAAAGGAACTCGACCAGCCATACGCCCCAGCGCGAACCGCCTCCCAGCCACAACCCCAAAGCGTTGATGTAGAAAATGCCGGGACCTTTTGAATCCCAAAAGTCTTGATATGGGATTTTGCCATTCAAAATTTGTTGACCCGCATACAGAAAGAATCCGCCATCGCGGGCGGGCACGTCAAACGCCGGGTTGGCAAGATCGAGGACGAACGCCGTCAGCAGGATCAAAAAAATATATGGAAGGGCAAAGCGAAGTTTGTTCATCATTTTTTATACGGCATTCCCAACCCCTCGACCAAATTCTTGATCGTGCTCCAATGGATGCGTTCCCAAGCCGTCGGGCTGGAGTTGGAATTAT
>DAOTXI010000324.1:0-15372 GCA_034435475.1 Anaerolineales bacterium | reverse complement strand
AACCGCCGGTTCCCTTTACCTTGACGGCTTTGAAGCCATCACCTTTTGCTTTGGCGGCTTCTTCCGCTTCATGCTTCGAAAGCGGACCGGTGTACACCTTGCCATCCACGCCGTCTTTGGCGTCGGCGAGGTCACTGCCAAAGTCGTTCTTCACAATCACAAACTGATTCGCGAGGCGCGCGGAGCGTTCCAGCAAACGAGAGTGGAGGTAGAACACATCGCCGGGGTAGGCTTCACGTCCGGGAGGGCGGCGGAGAAGCAAAGAAACCTGGCGGTATGCCCAGGCATGTTTGGAAAGGTCATCATAAATGATGAGGGCATCGCGACCGGTTTCCATGAACTCTTCACCGATGGCGGTACCCGCATACGGAGCGATATATTGAAGCGCGGCAGATTCATCTGCGGAAGCCATCACAATGATGGTGTGTTCCATTGCGCCATATTTTTCGAGAATACCAAGGGTGCGAGCGACAGCGGCTTTCTTCTGACCGACTGCCACGTAAATACAAGAAACGCCTTTGCCCTTCTGGTTGATGATCGCATCGATAGCGACAGCGGTTTTACCGGTCTGGCGGTCACCAATAATCAACTCGCGCTGACCGCGACCGATCGGGATCATCGAGTCGATGGACTTGATACCGGTCTGAACCGGGGTATCCACATCCTGACGTTCTACCACACCCGGAGCAATGCGCTCGATTGGGCGGAAGCCTGTGGTTGCGATAGGACCCTTGCCGTCAATCGGCTCGCCCAAGGCATTGACCACGCGCCCGATCATGGCATCCCCCACCGGCACGGATGCGATGCGTCCCAATCCCTTCACAGACATGCCTTCGGTAATCCCTTCGTAATTCCCCATCACGATCACACCGACATTGTCGCTTTCAAGGTTGAACGCAACGCCAATAACGCCGTTGGCAAATTGCACAAGTTCCTGCGCTCTGATGCTCGCAAGTCCCTGCACACGGGCAATGCCATCGCCCGCTTCAAGCACAACGCCCGCTTCGCTGACGTTGAACTCGGGCTTAAAACCCTCAATTTGTTTCTGCAGATCACCAGTGATCTGCTTGATCAAGTCTGACATTCGGTAGCCTCCACCAAAAAAATCGTTTTACGTACAACAACCCGGATAAGTGGCTTATCCGGGCTTTATGGTTATGTTTGCTGTGTTCGTGAGTTCGCGCACAAGCGGGCTAATAATACCTGAAAGGGGGGGGATTGTCTAGTTGCCGACTTTCATGCCGATTTAAGCGGGATGTAACCTCAACATTTACGGTTGGCGTCGGTCCATTTACAAGCCGGGGAATAAAAACGGGGTCCGGTTCCTGTACTCGGCGTACGCTTCGCCGAAATCGCGCAGGAGTTTGCGTTCTTCAAAGTATGCGCCGATGAAGACATAAAGCGTGATGCCGATATAAAAGACCAGCGAATTCTGGCTCATCTTTGGCGTGAACCAGATGAACAATAGGCTAAACGTGTAAAGCGGATGCCGGACCAGTTTGTACAATCCCCGCGTCACGAGTTGATCGGGTCTCTCCTCCGCTTCGAATATCTGGCGCAAGCCGACAAAGGAGAGCGAGTCGGTTTGCAGGAATGCGATTCCCAATAGTAAAACAGACAGGGCTTGCACGCCAAACATCGCGTAACGCCACGGGGCGGGGACCTGATACAAGGGCGCGTCTGGCAGGGTCGCCACAAGGTACATGACCGGCAGGAAGGAAACGAAGGCAAACAGGTTGTATCCCAACCGATAAAAACGGGGCAGCTTGATAGTGTCTTTTGCAAAATGGGAGGCGAGGATGGAATGAACCAATCCCCACAGGGCGAGGGAGAGGAGAATGGGGAGGATATTCATGCAGATTAGATGACGCGGGGGCGGGTTTCGTTACAGGGGATTCAAGGAAAGAAGAAAGAGGAAAATAGGAGTGAAAAAAAATGAAAGCGGACGGCTCACCGCCATCCGCCTTCTTACCTATTACGCATCACGCATTAAATTCACTCCCCGCCAAACGCTGCCATCTCCACCGTCTCGCCGCCAGCCTGCACTTGATAGTACGGCATCCATGCCACGCCGAAGATGTTGACGTAGATATCGGTCTTCTTCGGGGCGATGGTCACTTCGCTCGATTCGCTGACAATCCTGCCCCACTTGTCGCTGATATCTCGAACGAGGGTTTCATGCTCGCGGGTGAGATCGTTCAAATCCTTGGTCAACTTGGCGATCATCTCCTTCGATTCCTGCACTTCGGCTTTGGCGCTTTCGGCGAGGCGGTGCTTGGTGAATTGGGTGGTGATGCTTTTCTTGCGCGTCAGACCGAAGACACTCGCGCCAATCTCGAGCAGATTCGCGCCGGATTCGATATTGCGGTTCTGGAGTTCCGCTTCGTCTTCGCGCAGTTCGCGGTGTTCGCGCCCGAGTTTGTCTTCCAAAGTCCGAATCTTCTTTTCGAGCGTCGCTGTCTTTTTATCAATCTCCGCGTCGCGGGCTTCGCGGGCGGTATCGGCGCAGGCTTTCATGAAGTCTGCCTGGCTTACATCGGGACCCGCAAAAACCTTGAGGGCGGCGTTGGCGCGCGCGGTCACGGATGAATTACGGAAGACCCAATCAGTGAAATCTTTTTGCAGGGCGGTCATCAATTTCGAGTCGTTCAAGGGCGCTTCGATGGAGGCAAACTTTGAGGCAGGCGCCGCCATGGTTTCCAATTTATCGAGGGATGGACCTGCGTAAGGAAATTCCTCCCAGCGGACGATGCCGCGCCGGTCAAGGCTTGGGACGAGGGCGGTCTTCGTCGCTTCGTTGTCTACGCCGTATTTGCGGTCGAGGATGCGGACTTGAGCCGAGGCGAGCAGGACAGGACGGTATATCACGCCCTGAATCGCCGCGCCGTAGGCTTGAGTCTTGCCCGCGGCATTGAAGGCTTCGGGCAGGCTGTAATTTTGCGGCAGGTAATATTCGCGGATTCCGCTCGGCAGGTTGGGTTTGGTGGATGTGCCATTGAGCGACGTGCCGTTACTGCGCGGAGGAGTTTGCATCTTTGGCTGCGCGGGCGCGGCAACAGGAACGGAAACCGGCTGGACGTGATCCACAGGCGGAGGCGGAGTCTGCGCTTTGGGCGCAGAGGCAGGCTGAGGCTTGGAACGACGCGCCGCCTCCTTTGCTCCGACTAACTCATTCAGTTCAGGAATCTGATTGCGGGTCATCGGTCCGGCGAGGAAGTTCATCACCCAGCGGGTTTGGAAAAGGATCGGCTCCTTGTTGTGGACGTTGTTCATCACGAAGACGCGTTTGCCAAGCGATGAGATGAGCTTGTCCATTTGGGCGCGGGAGATGCCGCCCGCCAGGCTTTCAAGCCCGTCGAGCAGACGGTTCTTATCGCGCTCGGTCTGGAGTTTGCCAATGAACCATGTGCCGGTGTTCGAGAGGGCTTTGTAATCGAGGTCAACCGGGTTTTGAGTGGCGAGCAAAATGCCCAAGCCAAACGCGCGGGCTTGTTTCAACATCCGCAGCAAAGGTTGTTTGGACGGCGGGTTGGCGGTGGGCGGAAGATAGCCGTAGATTTCATCCATATAAAGAAGGGCGCGCAGGGACGATGAACCTTTTTGAGTGCGCATCCATGTTTCGACGGCGGAGAGTAATAACGTGGTGAAGAACATACGCTCACCATCGGAGAGATGAGCAAGGTAGAAGATACTGTGGCGCGGCTGACCGTCTGCTGTGAAGAGCAGGGATTGCACGTCGAGCGATTCGCCTTCGCGCCAGGATTCAAAAGCAGGCGCGGCGAGGATGTTGTTGAGGGTCATCGCCAGTTCGGTGCGATCCTTGGGCGGGAAGAAAGTATCCACAGGGAAGGCGCCTAGTTTTTCGAAGGGCGGGTTTTGCGTTTGCAGGATCAACTCATCGAGTTCAAGTCCGTTCCCCTGCGACCAGTGTTCCTCGAAGATGTTGGAAAGCAAAATATGTTCTCGCGAGCGGATCGGGTCGAGGTCGTTCATGCCGACCAATCCCAGCAGGGCTGTTACAGTGCTGGAAATTTTTTCGCGGATAACTTCGCGGTTCTCTTCCCAATCGAGGGCGGGCGCATCGAGCGACGACAATACGCTGACGGGAATCCCTGAATTGGAGCCCGGCGTATAAATGGAAAACTTGACCGAGTTCTTGAGGTCCATGATGCGTTCCTGGGTCATCCCCCATTCCTTGATGCCCTTGCCCCAGGCTTCGGCGGCTTCTTCCGCGGCTTTTTCGGGAGTCATGTTTGCGCGGCGGGCAACTTCGGGGTCAATCCACGGTTGGAAGTCTTGCGGCAGCAATTCGGGGAAATGCAATAGAAGGTTGGTCAGGTCGCCTTTGGGGTCAATGATGACAGCCGGGATTCCATTGAGCGCGGCTTCTTCGAGCAGGGATATGCATAAGCCGGTCTTGCCGGAGCCGGTCATGCCAGTGACGACGGCGTGCGTGGTCAGGTCGGCTGAGTCATAGTGGAGGTCTTTATCTGTCAGTTTGGCGGTCTTTGGGTCGAAGTGGCGTCCGAGGTAGAACGTTAGGTCAGTCATGAAGGCGGCTCCTGTTTCTTTGATCGTGCCGAGAGTCAAGTCAGGCGAAAAGCCTGACCTGCCAATGCTCAAATAGAACGTGCGTGCTAGGAGTTAATTTAACCGATTTCACCCCAAATGGCAATGAGTGACGTCTTGAGTCACGTGGCTTTCTCAAATGATGCCCATCCGCTTCAATTTTACGAATTACGCATTTCGCGTTACTTATACACATGCTCCGAATCGAAGACGTGCGAATGCATATTCGCCACCCATTGTTTGCCGTCTTCTGTCAGGCGTAAATAGACAAGCGCGTCCTTCAAATATGGATTGACCTGTTCCCAATAGAAACTGGCGTAATTCTTCCGCATATCATGAGGAGAGTTATAGCCAAACTTCTGATTCAATCCGAGTTCCTGAAACTCATAGAACAAAGCCGGGGTCTTTCTAAAATAATCGGGGTCGCCCAATTGCCCGACGAAATCCGCGGCGCGCACCAGACCGCCCAAGCCTTTTGTATCTTTATACTTTTCATCCTGCGGCGGAGGGAAGCGCGTCATTTCGATATAGTCTGCGATCTTCACGGCGTCCACCTGTTTATCCATCTCATCGATCAGACCCGCGCCAAAGCGTTCCATAACAAATTGCCTGCCACGGTTGACGTGATAGGGAGTCAACGCCACGTCAGTCCCTTCGGGTGGAATCTCAACTTGCTTCCCATCGCCTGTGGAAAAACTCGTCACACCGTCATCCTTCAACACGCCCTTTACATATCCAATGTCATGGCATAACACAGCGATCATATAACGCATCCAATCGCGCGGGCTGACCCCGCCTTCGCGCAGATGCTTCCCCTCGATGATCGAAAGCCCCGCCAGCGAAACCATGATGGTATGGTCAATATCGTGATAAAGCGCGTCGGAGTTCGAGATGTTTTCAAGCGCCAGCCTCCCCACCCAGCAGGTAATATTTCCATAATCCCCGCGCAAGTCACCGTATGTGCGGCGGTATGAAGCACGCAATTGCTCCACGAACATTTCGATGGTCAGTTCCTGCCAGTTGAGCATGGGTTGTTCCTCAGCGCTACAGAGTATCGCATAATTCAGTAAACAGAAAATTCATTTCCATTGGTAATATTCGGCAAAGATTACTTAATTATGAGACAAGCGATAAAATTGGGGTCGCATCGAAAGTTTACCAGAAACAGCATCGAAGACCCGGATTCGATCACCCATTTAATATGACACCCCGCGATGGTTTTTCCACGCTGAAAGCGGATCAGTCTCTCCATCCTTGATCTTTGTTTGGATTTGCCGCGCTTCTTTCTCCGGTACGACGCCTGCCAGCCCACCCGGGACTTTATCCAAGCTGATGACTTTACCACTTGAGTCCAACGTCTGGAGACGTTGGACTCCGAATAAGAAGCAACCGTGACAAAACCTGCCCTCATCCTGATCGTCGGACCCACTGCCGTTGGCAAGACCGAACTCGCCATTCGACTCGCCGAGCGAATGAACGGTGAGATCGTCTCGGTCGATTCGCGCCTGTTCTACCGCGGTATGGATATCGGCACCGCCAAGCCGTCCGAAGAAGAAATGGCGCGCATTCCACATCACCTGATAGACATCGTAAACCCGGACGAAACCTTGAGCCTTGCCGTCTTCCAACAAATGGCGCGGGATATCATCGCGGATATTCACAGGCGGGGCAAACTCCCGTTTTTAGTCGGCGGGACGGGACAATACGTCCGCGCGGTGACTCAGGGATGGAGTCCGCCAGAGGTGAAAGCTGACGAACGATTGAGGAAGATTTTGGAAGAGCTGAAAGAAGAAAGAGGGAAAGAATGGCTACACGACAAACTAAGGGGGCTGGACGCCGAGGCTGCGGAGAAGATTGACGCCAGAAATTTCAGGCGCACAATACGTGCTTTGGAAGTCATCTTTACAACGGGTAGAAAATTCTCTGAACAGCGCGGTTCCGGCGAGTCGCCTTATCGACTCATTTCAATCGGTCTGACACGTCCGCGTGTGGAGTTGTATCAACGGGTGGATGAGCGGATCGAGAAGATGTTTGCAGACGGGTTATTGGATGAAGTAAAAGGTTTGCTTGACCACGGTTATTCCCCTTCCCTGCCGAGCATGTCTGCCATCGGGTACAGGGAATGCATCAGCGTGGCACAAGGCTCGATGACGACCGACCAGGCGAAAGTCGAAATGAAGCGGGCGACGAGAGTCTTCGTCCGCAGGCAGGGGAATTGGTTCAAGGAGTCCGATCCGCTCATTAAGTGGTTCAATCCAGCCATCAATGAGGAAGAAATTGAGTTTTTTATTCGTAACTCGCTCGAAAAACAGGTGTTGTAATTGACTTTTGATATTTTCGCGTATATACTTGCCGTATCAGACTTCAATAATCCAAACCGGAGGAGGAAGCGCCATGACCAACAAGCCCTGGCTTGCGAATTACGATAAGGGGGTTCCGCAGACAATCGAATATCCAAAAGTGCCGCTGTTCCATTTTTTGGAAGAAGCCGCGCGCAAATATCCTGACCGTGCCTGTACGATATTCAAAGGCGCGGTCATTTCATACCGGGATGTCAACAAAATGGCGGACAGCATCGCCGCCGCGCTTGTTGATATGGGCGTGAAGAAAGGCGACCGGGTGGGCATGTTCATGCCGAACATCCCGCAGTTCGTTCCCGCATATTTTGGGATATTGAAAGCCGGGGGTGTTGTGGTGGCGGTGAATCCGACTTATCCTGTTGAAGAGATTCTCATTCCGGTAAACGATGCGGGTATCGAGGTCATGTTCTGCATGAGCCGCTTCTACGGCAAGTTGAAGGAAGTTCGCGCCAAGTCCGGTTTGAAGAAAATCATTGTCACGAATATCAAGGAAGCCCTGCCGCCTGTCCTGCGCTTGTTGTTTACGCTGGCAAAGGAAAAGAAGGAAGGCGACAAGGTGGATGTGCTGGACGCCAATGATGCCTGGATGCCGGACTTGTTAAAAAAATACGCCAATGCCTCCAAGCCGAATATTGATATTCAACCCGACGATACCGCCCTCTTCCAATATTCCGGCGGGACGACGGGTGTGCCAAAGGGCGCGGTTGCCATGCACCGAAATATCGTGGCGAATACACTTCAGATCAAATCCTGGATGACAGGGTTGGATGAAGGCAAGGAAGTGGTGTTGATGGGCATTCCGCTCTTCCATGTGTACGGCATGGTGGCAGGGATGAACTTTGCAATGGCGGGCGGCGCGAGCATGGTGATGATCCCCAATGCGCGCGACTTCAAGGATGTGCTGGATAATATTTCGAAATACAAAGCGACCATCTTCCCCGGCGTGCCCCTTTTGTATAACGCGCTCAACAACCATCCAGATGTAAAGGCTGGGAAATATGATCTTTCTTCGATCAAAGCCTGCATCTCCGGTTCCGCGGCGTTGATGCGCGAGACAAAGGAAGAGTTTGAACGGTTGACAGGCGGCAAGGTCTTTGAAGGCTTCGGGATGTCTGAAGCACCGACGGCAGTGAGCTGCAATCCGCTAAACGGCGTGAACAAGACCGGCTCGATTGGGATGCCCCTGCCGGACGTGGATATGAAACTGATCAGCCTCGACGACGGCGAAACGGAAATGCCGCTGGGCGAGATCGGCGAGATCGTGTTGACCGGTCCGCAGGTGATGAAGGGTTATCACAACATGCCGACCGAGACTGCCAACTCCCTGCGCCAGTTGAAAGACGGCAAGACCTGGCTCTTCACCGGCGACATCGCCCGCATGGACGAAGATGGTTATTTCTACATCGTGGACCGCAAGAAGGAACTCATCAAGCCGGGTGGTTTCCAGGTGTGGCCCCGCGAGGTGGAGGAAGCCATCATGGATCACCCCAAGGTTTTGGAAGTGGGCGTGGGCGGCATTCCCGACCCGAAGAGCGGCGAGACGGTTAAAGCCTGGGTTGTGCTCAAACCCGGCGAAACTGCCACAGAAGATGAGATTAAGGAGTTCTGCAAGGAACGCCTTGCCCCTTACAAGGTTCCGCGCTACGTCGAATTCCGCAGTGAACTGCCAAAGACGACGGTCGGCAAGATTCTGCGCCGCGAACTGGTCAGGCAGCATAAGGAAGGCGCGAAGTAAGGGATTGGTAATTAGTAAATTGGTAAATTGGTAAAAAAACTCACCCCAAGTCTGCTGACGAGGGGTGAGTTTTTGATTGGAGTGCAAAGTCTCCCGACTTCGGACTCCGTTAATTACTGCCAGGCAAGCGCCCCGGAGAGACGGTAATTGGCGGCAAGCAATTCGAGATCGAGGACGTTGATCGCGCCGTCGTTGTTCAAGTCTGCGGCGGCGGGAGTGGCGGAGTTGTAATTGATGCCGATGGTCAGGGCGTCGAACTGGTCAATGACGCTGTTACCGTCAATGTCGCCCGCGGGCAGGCTGAGGGTCTGCATGGTGGTCGTAACGCCGCCCGTCAGCGAGACGAATCCCTGTGCGTTGAGGAATCCCTGGGCGGAGGCGATGATGGTATACGTCCCGGCGTTGATGGGGATGTTGAACGTGCCATCCGGGTTTGCCGCCTGCGATACAACCAGGGCATTGCTTGCATCGAAGAGCTGAATGGTGACGGGTTTGCTGGCGTTGACCTGACCCGTAACATAGGCGGGAAGGACCTGTGTCGGCGTTGGTGTGATGTTCGACGAGTCAAAGACGGTGACGGTATCGGGGATGTAGGCAATATCCACAAGCCCGCCCTGCCCGGTCGAGACGCGAGCCGTGCATTGGACGATGGTCGAGCCGGCGGATAATCCGCGCACCGAAAAAGTGAAGGCGGTTCCGCTCGAGGTCGCTTTGCGTCCTTTGCTTCCTGCAATGCCGAGGATGAAACTCCCGTTCTGGGGTCCGTTCAAAGCCGAGGCGGGGTCTGAGCCGAAGAGTTCCGCAGGCTGAATCGCGCTGGCTTCCAGAATATCCGGGGCGAAGACGCAGTGAAACTCAACACTGGAATATCCCTCGGCTGGCACGTTGTTCAGGCTGACATTCACCAGGCTGATTTGATTCACATCGAGGGTCGGTTGGACGACATCCACAAGCACATATGGACCGGACGGAGTTGGAATTGCGGTCGGCGTGGATGTTGGCGCGCCTGCTGTCAGGGTTCCGGCAATTGCGGTCTGCGTCCCTGCGTCTGAAGTGGACGTGAGGGCAATTGCAGTTTGGGTTCCCGCAATGGAAGTTCCGGAGATCGCAGTTTGTGTTCCAGCAATCGATGTGCCGGAGATGGCGGTCTGGGTCCCTGCGATGGAAGTTCCAGAAATGGCGGTTTGAGTTCCGGCTATGGAGGTTCCAGAAATCGCAGTCTGAGTCCCTGCAATTGCGGTTTGTGTTCCAGCATCGGCTGTGGACGTGAGGTCAATGGCGGTTTGCGTCCCGGCAATGGCTGTGCCAGCGATGGCAGTTTGGGTTCCAGAGATCGCTGTGCCGGCAATGGCAGTCTGCGTTCCGGCGATCGCGGTTTGCGTACCGGCATCCGCAGATGCGGTCAACGCGATGACGGTTTGGGTTTCAGCAATGGATGTGCCCGCAATGGACGTTTGCGTCTCGGCAATGGATGTGCCGGCGATGGCTGTTTGGGTTCCAGCAATCGCAGTCCCGGTGAAGTCAACGGTCGGAGTTGGCGTGAAGGTGGGCGTTGGAGTCTCGGTCGGCGTCAGCGTAAAGGTCGGAGTTGGCGTCTCGCTTGGGGTGTCAGTGACGCTGGGCGTGGGAGTTGGCGTTTCCGAGGCAGCGATCGTCTCTGTAGGCGTGAGTGTTTCCGTTTCGGTCGGCGACGGGGTAAAGGTCAACGTACCTTCCTCAGTCGGAGACGGGGTAATGGTCTGGGTCTCCGTTTCGGTCGGCGTCCCGGTAGGGGTCGGGGTTTCGGAGGGAGTCAAAGTGGGAGATTCGGTCGGCGACGGCGTGACAGTCGCGCCGTTCGATGCGCTCTTGGAAGCGGTCAATGAATAAAAACCCGTTCCCGAATCTGAACAAATATCCACATAGTAGAAGCCGGAGAGTTGGGTCGTTTCCAGCGTCCCATTGGCGCGCATGATCTCAACCCCGGCAGAATCGCGCAGGATGATGACGGGCGTCAAATCCGGCGTTGTCGGCGTGACGTTGACCTCGAATGTGGCATCTTCGACCAATATCAAAGACCAGCGCTCGCAACGGTAGGCATCCACACTGCCTTCATATTGCGCGTCCCAATCAAGGATGCCGCGGGTGACCAGCTGCATATCGGGGACGTTCAAGAGCGGGGTCAGGATCGGAACCGTCACGCCGCCTTTGGTATAAGTGGTCTTATTGGTGAAGGCGTTGTAATTGACCGTCCATCCGGCAAAACGGGTATCCAGAACCTTGGGTCGGAACACAAAATGCAAATGCGGACCGGGATATTCGTTGCCGGTGCAAACCTGCTGACTCTTATTATTATGGATGATGGCAAGTTTCTGGTTGCGGCTGACCTTTTGCCCGGCTGTGACCTGAATCTTATCCAGGTGCCAGTATTCGGTAATCCAGCCGTTGCCGTGGTCAATTTTGACAACGCAATTCCCAGCCTGCGTCACCGTGCCCGCCGCTGCGGCGGTCACCCAATCGTTCGAGGTGTCTTCGCCAACGGTCATGTTGACGCGCGGGGCAAAGTCAATCGCTCCGCCGTTGCGATAATTATGCGGGCTGCCCGTCGGGCGTCGCCAGCCGTTATCCAAACCGTCATACGAAACCCAGGCTTTCCCCTGCTCCCAGGGCAGCTGAAACATATCCACCGGCGAGGATGAATCGGCATACGCCTTTGCGGGAACGGCGGCAAAAAGCACGGCAAGGATCAGTAATATTCTGGATGAAGTTCTTTTCTTCATGGCTGTATCCTATTTTGGCGGAACGCGCCAGCGACCCGGATCGTCACGCGGGATTGTCCCGTTTCAGGATTCGAATCAAAACAAAAATTCCAAGGAGGAGGAAAATGCCGATCGCGACGAGAATGATCACGGTCCCGGTCGGAAGCGCAGCCGGGGAGGAAGCCTGCGGCTCGACTCCCAGGGGAAGCGGAGTGCCCAAAAGGGGCTGGTCCACCGGGGAGCCTTTTTCCGCGCTGACCGCAAAGGGAATCGTTTTCTCTCCCAAAGCCACACCGGGAAGCGGCGCGGCAAAACCGGATTCATTCTTGATGACCAGCGCGGCGCTTTCGAGGGTGACGCTCGTCTGACATGCGCCAAGCGTCGTAAAGCGGACTTCGGCCAACACACCGTTCGCAACAACCGGCGTGGTGCTGGCAAAGGAGGCATCCACCATCCCATCCAGTTGTGGAAGCGGCAAGCCGTTCAAACCGGGGATGGGACTGGCGGCATTGAGCGCCTTGAGACAGGCGGGATCGAAGCGGATCTGGAAAGTCATCCCCTGAATGGGCGTGGCGGAAATACCGTTGACCGTGACGATGATCGTCTCATCGGTTTTAAAACTGGATGCCGATGCGGTAATCCAGATCAACTCGGCGGACTGCGCCTTGACAGGCAGGACGAGACCCAGGCTGAGAAGCAGGATAAAGATGATTGCAATTTTTTTCATTGAAGTCTCCGTGTGGGATGCGCCGATGAAAATTCGGCGCATCCCATGAGTGTGACGGAATTTACTGCCAGGCTGTCGGACCCGTGTCGCGATAGTTCGCAGCGAGTATTTCGAGGTCGAGCACGTTGATCGTGCCGTCGTTGTTCAGGTCGGCCGCGGCGGGTTCGGCAAGGTTGTAGTTGATGCCGATGGTCAGGGCGTCGAATTGATCAATGACGTCGTTGCCGTCAATATCCCCCGCGAGGAGGGAAATGGTCGGCATGGTGGTGGTCACGCCGCTAGTAAGCACAGCGTTTCCCTGGGCTCTCAAGAAACCCGGCGCCGATGCCACAGCTGTATAGTTCCCAGCCGGGGCGGTAAGGGTAAAATTTCCGTTTGCATCCACCAGTCCGGAGGTCACAACGGTTTGACCGTTGTAAAGCGTCACAGTAACGGGCTTGGTCGCAAGCACGGTTCCAGACACACTGCCTTCAGAGGCAGTGATCAACAGGGTCGCCGGGGTGGAGGCAATCGTGGTCAACGAACCGCCCGCGGAAACGCGCGCAACACAATTGATCTCAGCCTCACCTACTGCCAGTGCAGTGACGGTGAACGTGAAGACTGCGCCGTCGGAGGTGGCGCGCTGTCCGTTACTGCCTGCAACCGCAAAGACGAAGGAGCCGTTCGCAGGTCCGTTAATGGCGGCGGCGGGGTCAGAGCCGAAGAGTCCGGCATCGGCAATATTGCTGATCGAGACCAAAGCCGGGTCGAAGGTACAGGTGAATTCCGCGCTGGCATAACCGCCTTCAGGGATATTGGTCAACATGACCGTACCAGTTGAGGTCCCGCCCACAAGCACAGAAGCAGGATTGAGCATGACCGAAGCAGTCGGCTCGACCACCTGCTCGACGCGGGTGATTTCCATCAGGTAGGTACCTTCGCCGGTCTGCGGCTGGACCTGTATGAAGTAGTCGCCAGCAGGCTGGTTGGTGTTCAACAGTGCGCTGGAAAGAACGCCATTCCCGACCGCGATCTGATTTTCGTTGCCATCAAGAAGGTAAATGTCGGGCGTGAGGTTGCCCGATGTGGTAATGATCGAAACGGTGAAGTTTTCGCCCTCCACCAATTGGAGCGACCAGCGCTCGTAACGATTGGCATTGACCGTTCCGTTGAAGACCGCATCCCAAAACGTGGTGGAGCGGATGATGATCTGCGCGCCGAGATAATTGGTGCTATTTCCCTGCGCGCTCACTTGCGTACCGGTACTGAAAATGCTGAAGACGATGGCAATCAACATCACCGCCCGGGCAAAGCGCATCTGATTCATGAGATTCTCCTTTTCTTGAAATAAAAATCATTAGACTTGCATCAAGCCTGTGGACAAGGGTGTTGTTCTTATGCGCGTTCCTCCAAACTGCCGCGACGCGGCGCATTCGATTTGTGATCTGATACAACTCAGTTCCATTCTATGGGTTTGAGTTTGAAGCAAGCGTTACAGGTGAATTGCCACGATGTTGCAGGAAGATTGCGAATGTCTATTCCTCTTCATTGCAATATCGGATTAAGATTCGACAAATAAACATCGAGTACCGCCGACTTCAGTCGGCGGTTGCAAACGCCAGTCATCATTGCGCAAAATAAAATTACCGGAAAACCCATATTTTCGATGTAGTTCCTGCTCCATAATGATACGAATCTCGCGGCTTGCAATCTGAAGATTGCGGCACGCGTGCGCGGAGAATCAAAAAAAGAGACAGGGGCTGCCTGTCTCTTCTGAGAGGATTTCAAAATTAGATCAAGTCACAATCTCCGCCTCTGCCTTGCGCATGGATTGAAAGGATTGGATCGCCACCTCGAGCATGGCATGGTCGGGCGGGCGCGTGGTCAGCAATTGCAAGGCAAGGTTTGGTTTGATGAGCAGCTTGACGATGGGGTTGTTCAGGTGATTCGCCGTCCATCGGATGTACTCGACGGCAATGCCTGCCAGGATGGGGATGAAAAGAATCCGCGTGACCAGCCGCCAGAGAATGGGCATGGGTCCGAGCGCGGTAAAGACGAGGATGGACAACAAAACCAGAGTCAGTAAAAACGCCGTACCGCAGCGCGGATGCTCGATGGGGAATGTATCCACGACTTCGGGGGTCAATTCCGCGCCCGCTTCGAAGGCGTTGATGGTCTTGTGTTCCGCGCCGTGATATTGAAAGACGCGTTTGATATCGGGCATGAACCCAATTGCCCAGATATACCCAATGAGGATCAACAACCGCAAAACGCCTTCCACGAGATTCCCAACCCAGACGGCGGAGGTGGTTTGGGCGAGCCAGTGTTCCGCCCAGCCGCCGATTCCCGCGGGGAGCAAAAAGAAGAGTCCAATGCCAAATGTCAGAGACAAGCCCAACGTCAGGTAGAGAGCCGGTCCTTCCAGTTTTTCATCCTCGCCTGTTTGGGTGTTGGCAGAAAGGGTCAGGGCGCGCATCCCCAAGCCGAGGGCATCCCACAACAGGATGACGCCCCGTAAAAAGGGAATCTTTGTGATCCGCGAACGATAAACATTTGCAAGCGGTTCGGTATGGGTGACGATGTTGCCGTCCGGCGCGCGCATGGCGATGGAATACGCCTTCTGTCCGCGCATCATGACGCCTTCGATGACGGCTTGTCCGCCGTAGGAGATGATTCGATCTTCCATAAGATAAGGCCAGACTTGACAGGTTTTGAAAACCTGTCAGGTCTTTTCCTTTGAAATTAAAAGTTATAAAAGAAATGTGTAAACGCCTCGATGCCTTTATACCAGGTCGGCAGGTGCAGGCGTTCGTCCGGCGAATGGACGTTGTCATCGGGCAAGCCGAAGCCGGTCAGGAGCGAATCCGCGCCGACGTATTTTTGCAACAATACGACAGACCCAATCGAGCCGCCTTCGCGTTTGAAGTAGGGACGTTTACCCCAGACTGTTTCGAGCGCCTTTGCCAGCGCCTTGACCCCAGCCGAGTCCGTTTCAACCAGAGCCGCGCCCGCGTTGTGCAGGTTGGTCAATTCCCATTTGATCGTCTTCGGCGCGTTCTTCTTCAGGTAAGCGCGTAATTGCTTTTCCGTTTCTTCGGGGGTCTGGTCCGGCACAAGGCGGCAGGAAATTTTCGCCATCGCCCAGGCGGGCAGGACCGTTTTCGATCCCTGACCAGTGAAACCGGAGAGTAATCCATTCACTTCAAGGGTCGGGCGCGCGCCGGTACGTTCAGCGGGGATGAACTGCGGTTCGCCCCACAAGGC
>DAOTXI010000323.1:0-2250 GCA_034435475.1 Anaerolineales bacterium | reverse complement strand
GTATGCGTCAATGCCACCCCTCACGTTGAAGACATTTTTATAGCCCTGTTTCGCAAGCCATGCCGTCACCTGCATACTGCGGTTGCCGTGATGACACAGGATGTAAACGGGAATCTCCTGCCCTCGAACGGAATCTGACAACGCAGCCGGTCCCTCGCTCGCAAGGCGGCTCAGGGGCATGACCTCGAGCCGGGGGTCTTAGACTTTGGCTTGGTCCAACTCTCGGAGTTCGCGCACATCGAGCAGGATGAACTTCTCGTCGGATTTGAGTTTTTCGCCAAGCTGGGTAACGGTAATTTCGGAGAACATAAAAACCTCGTCAGACAACAGACGGCAGACCGCAGACGGTGGAAAGTTTTCCATGGTCTATGGTCCGCGGTCCATGGTCGAATCATTTCCTCAACACCGGGATGTAGAACTTCTCGACATATTCCTTGACCATGCGACGGGTGGAGAATTGCGGGATGACGGTTTTCATCGATTCTTTCATGATGGAAACCCACGCGCCCGACATTTCTTTCGGGTCGCGCTCATAGAATTTGGCGATGATGCCATGCTCAAGCGTGCTGTACAGGCTTTCGGCATCGGCGGCATCCTGCGCTTCATAGGATTCAGCGGGCTTGTCTTCGCCGATGGACCAGCCATTTTTGCCGTTGTAGGCTTCGCGCCACCAGCCATCGAGGACGGAGAAGTTCGGCACGCCATTGATGGCGGCTTTCATGCCGGAGGTCCCGCTCGCTTCGTAGGGACGGCGCGGGGTGTTCATCCACACGTCCACGCCCTGAACGAGGTAACGGGCGAGGTTCATGTCGTAATCTTCGATGAAGATGATGCGCCCGCCGGTCTCGGCTTTCTTGACGGTGCGATAGACCTGCTGGATCAACTTCTTGCCGGGGTCGTCGGCGGGATGCGCCTTGCCTGCAAAGATGATCTGCACCGGCTGGTTCGGGCGGTTGATGAGTTCGAGCAGGCGTTCCACATCCGAGAGAATCAGGCTGGCGCGTTTGTATGTTGCGAAACGGCGGGCAAAGCCGATGGTCAGCGCGTAGGGGTTGATCAAAACACCCGATGCGACGACTTGAACCGGATGAAAACCGCCGCGAGTCCAACGGTCGCGCACGCGCTCGGTGAGGTAGAACGCCATCTTGCGTTTGAGGTGCAGATGGACAGCCCATAACTCGAAATCGGGGATTTCGTCAATGCGGGAAATCACTTCATGGTCGTCAAGGTTGTCGTACCAGTTTTTGCCAAGATAGGATTCGAGCAGGTTGTTCATGCGGCGTCCCATCCAATTGCGGGTATGGACGCCGTTGGTGACGTGCTGGATGGGCACATCCTTCACATCGCGGTCGGGCCAGAGGGACTTCCACATGTCGCGCGAGACTTCACCATGCAGTTCGGAGACTCCGTTCGAGCCGCCGGAGAGTTTGAGCGCCAGTACCGGCATGGAATACATATCACCATGCGCGGTGTGATGCTTCGCCACGTCCATGAATTCTTCGCGGAAGAGACCGAGTTCGCTCCAATAGTTGCCGAGATATTTTTCGATAAGCCAGAGCGGGAATTCATCGTTGCCCGCCGGGACGGGGGTGTGGGTGGTGAAAACGTTTTGGGCGCGGGTCTTTTGGGCGGCATCGGCAAAGGCGGCGCCCCCAGCCACGAGTTCACGAATCCGCTCGAGGGTCAGGAAGGAAGCGTGACCTTCGTTCATGTGCCAGACAGCCGGGTTGTATCCCAGAGTCCTCAAGGCGCGGACTC
The DNA here is from genome assembly GCA_034435475.1 of Anaerolineales bacterium. GTDB lineage: Bacteria > Chloroflexota > Anaerolineae > Anaerolineales > Villigracilaceae > Villigracilis. The sequence continues at coordinate 492 of DAOTXI010000323.1, read as the reverse complement.
CGCCGATCCCCAACAGAATCTCCTGCATGATGCGGCGGTCGAGATCAGACCAATAGAGGCGCGCGGTCAGCAGGCGGTCATATTCGGTATTGGATTCAACATTGGAGTCGAGCAAATACAGCGGCACGCGCCCGACGCGCACCTCCCATATCTGGGCGGTCAGTTTTCGGTCGGGAAAATCGAATGATATGGTGACGGGTTCGCCGTCGCGTTGCACGAGGGAAACAGGCAGATGTTCGAAAGTGAGAGGATTATTGACCGCCTCCTGCCAGCCGTCTTCGCTGATGCGCTGGGTGAAGTAACCCTGCGCATACATGAAGCCGACCGCAACAAAGGGCAATCCGAGATCGGAGGCTTCCTTGAGATGGTCGCCGCTCAGCACGCCCAAGCCGCCGGAGTAGATCGGCAGGGTTTCATGCAAACCATATTCCATTGAGAAATACGCGATGGGGGTGACGAAATCAGGGTGCGTTTTTTGAGACCAGGTATCTT
>DAOTXI010000322.1:0-1905 GCA_034435475.1 Anaerolineales bacterium | reverse complement strand
GATTCCCCCCGGGGATTCTTCCTCTTACCGGTTCGCGCAGATGGATGATTACTTTGGTCTGCCCCGACGGAATTTCCCGCATCGTTCCCTGACGTTGAGCCTGAGAGCCAGATTCTCGAGCCCTTCCCTCCCTGGAACCTGGGGTTTCGGCGTCTGGAACGATCCCTTCGGCATGTCGCTCGGCTTTGGTGGAAATCGTTTCCGCCTGCCCACCCTGCCCAATGCCGCCTGGTTCTTCGGCGCATCGCAGGAAAACCATCTTTCATTCGCCGACAAACCCGCGCAGGGATTTTTGGCGCAAACCTTCCGCTCGCCAAAATTTCACCCCGCTTTGATCCCCGCCGGAATGATTCTGCCCTTCTCGCCAAAGACAACCCGCCGCATGTTAAGCCAGGTCATCGGCGAGGATTCGTCCGTTATCGGCGTGGATATCGCTCAATGGCACAGCTACAGGCTCGAGTGGAGTCAGAACCGTGTGGTCTGGTATGTGGACGAGACTCCCGTCTTCGAGTCCCCCGTCAGCCCCAATGCCCCATTGGGCTTGGTCATCTGGATAGACAATCAATACGCATCCTTCACCCCCGATGGAAAGATCGGCTTCGGCGTGCTGGCAAATCCCGAGTCCGCGTGGCTGGAGATTAGCGAACTCGTGTTAAGCGCCCACAACCCGTAAAAATGTTGCGTCATACCATCGTGGTCATCCGATTCAATGTAGTAAAATTGCCACATGAACCGCAAAGTGCCTTTGAAGATCAGGAAACTGATGAGAGAATTGAAAGATGGGCTTGTCCGTATTTACGGAGACAGGTTGGAAGGCGTGTATCTATACGGTTCCTACGCCCGCGGCGATTACCGCCCCGGTTCTGACGTGGACGTAATGCTCCTGCTGAAAGATTATGACAACTATTGGCACGAATTACGGCGCTCGTCCCAACTTGCCAGCGACTTGTCGCTTAAATACGATGTGACGGTCAGTCGGTTGCTTCTAAAGGAAGTCCAATGGCGGGAGTCAAACATGCCAGTTGTGGAAAATATTCATAAAGACGGCGTGCTGGCATGAATGAGTACACCCATCAACTACTCGAGAAGGCTCTTGATACCATCGAAGGGGCGGAATTATTGCTTTCAAACGGTAAGACAGATATCGCGGCTGGGCGGGCATATTATGCGCTGTTTTATATTGCCGAGGCGCTTTTGAACGAAAAGGGGCTTAAATTCAGCAAGCATGGCGACGTCATTGGCGCATACGGAAAAGAGTTTTCCAAAACCAAATTGTTGGATCAAAAATTCCACCGCTGGCTCATCGAAGGACTCGATACGCGCCTTATTGGCGATTATCACGTCAACACAAGAATCGACGCTGGCATTGTCGAAGATATGATTCGTCAGGCGCGTGAATTTCTTGAGGCTGCCCGGAAATACCTGTCAGAACAACAGGAAAAGTAGTCGTTTTTTCACCCAGATTTGTCTCGTCTATTATTTTCTGGGGAAATTGCATCAAGATACTTCGCTGACCTACATCCCCAGCCTTTTCGCCTCATTCCACAGGGAATCCATCTGCTCCAGCGCCATATCAGATAAATTTCGCCCCTGCGCCTTTGCGCCATTCTCCACATAAGCAAAGCGCTTCTTGAACTTCAAATTCGCCTCCCTCAGCGCGGATTCGGCGTCCACGTCGCGCCAGCGGGCTAGATTTACCAGCACGAAGAACAGGTCGCCCAACTCCGCTTTCACCTGCTCCGGGTTTTTGGCGGTCTTTACCTCTTCGATCTCCTCGCGCACTTTATCCAACACATCGTCAATTTCGGGCCAGTCAAACCCCACCCGCGCGGCGCGCTCCTGGTATTCCTGCGCCTGACTTAATGCGGGCAGCGCGGCGGGAACCCCATCTAATAAACCCTTCCC
>DAOTXI010000321.1:0-7070 GCA_034435475.1 Anaerolineales bacterium | reverse complement strand
GTTGTATCTGTACCTCAGTTTACACAGACCGACAAGGAAACTGTAATTCATTTCAGGAGAAAACCTAAATGGCAACAAGAAAAAAAGTACGCACGGCGATCATCGGCGTGGGGAATTGCGCCTCCTCCCTCGTGCAGGGAGTTCAATTCTACAAAAACGCAAACCATGACGACGTGATTCCCGGCATCATGCACCCGCAATTGGGTGAGTACCACATCCGCGACATTGAATTCACGCTGGCAATTGATATCAACGCCACGAAAGTGGGCAAAGACCTTTCCGAAGCGATCTTCGCAGAACCGAACAACACCTATAAATTCTGCGACGTTCCCAAACTCAACGCGCCCGTTGTGCGCGGCATGACCCACGACGGTCTGGGCAAATACCTCAGCCAGGTCATTGAAAAAGCGCCCGGCTCCACGGCCGACATCGTGCGTCTGCTAAAGGAAACCAAGACCGAAGTCGTCATCAGCTTCCTGCCGGTCGGCTCGGAGATGGCAACCAAATGGTACGTCGAACAGATCATCGAAGCGGGCTGCGCCTTCGTCAACGGTATCCCCGTTTTCATCGCTTCATCTGAATATTGGGGCAAGCGTTTCGCCGATGCCGGTCTGCCCATTCTCGGCGACGACATCAAGAGTCAGGTCGGGGCAACCATCGTCCACCGTGTGCTGACCAGCCTGTTCGTAGACCGGGGCGTGAAGATCGACCGCACCTACCAACTCAACTTCGGCGGCAACACCGACTTCCTCAACATGCTCGAACGCGAACGTCTTGAATCCAAAAAGATATCCAAGACCAACGCCGTCACCAGCATGATCCCTTATCAGATCGACCCCAGCAATGTACATGTCGGTCCGAGCGACCATGTGCCCTGGCTGACCGACCGCAAGTGGTGTTACATCCGCATGGAAGGTACAACCTTCGGCGAAGTGCCGCTCAACCTCGAACTTAAACTCGAAGTGTGGGACAGCCCCAACAGCGCCGGTGTGATGATAGACGCCATTCGCTGCGCCAAGATCGCCCTCGACCGCGAACTCGCCGGTCCCATTGTCGGTCCGTCGTCTTATTTCTTCAAAACTCCGCCCAAGCAATTCAAGGACGAGATCGCAAGGCAAAAGGTGGAGGATTTTGTTTCGGGCAAGAGTGATGAATAAGACAGAGATATAGAGAATAGTGAGACGCTTGCATGTGCAGGCGTCTCTTTTTTTCGAGTAGAATTCCATGCATGAAACCCAATTACGGATTACGAATCACGCATCTCTTCCTGCTCCTCAGCCTGTTGACGGCGCTTCTGGCATCGTGCCAGCCCCAAGCCGCCACCCCCGACCAAAACATCGCGTTAACCGCGGCCTTTGAAACCGCCTTCGCCCAACTCAGCGCGCCGACGGCAACACCGCAAATCACAGATACACCAGTCCCAACCCCGACCATTCCCCGCACGCCGCCTGCATTGCCGGGTGTTTATCAATCCGCTTTATTGAAACCCGAAGACCTTCCGCGGACCTATGTTCAAGACTCCTGCCAATATCTAAAGAACAAATGGGACTCGACCAAATCCACGCCGGGGACGGTGGTGATGGTCATCATGCATCATGGCATCAATAAAGGCGACGCCAGCGGCAACGACGTGACGGTGGGGACGCACAAACAGATCATGAATGACCTGTACGAATCAGGTTTTACCGCCATCAACATGCAGCAAATGGCAGACTTCATGTACGACAACGCGAAAATCCCCCGGCGTTCCGTTCTCTTCATTGTAGATGACCGTCATTTTGCCGAGTATTTCAACGACCATTGGCGTCCGTATTACGAACAATGGGGCTGGCCCGTTGTGAACGGTTATATCGGCATTGATGAGCGGACTGATCTGTGGGCGGAGAATGCCGCCCTTTCCGCCGAAGGCTGGGTGGACTATCAATCTCACGGCTATCTTCACAACACCCCCATCAGCGAAGGCTCTGACGACAATTTCATCATCAGTGAGATGCAGGGCGCGATCAACTCCATCCAAAAATACATGAATAAGACGCCCATTGGCTACGTCTGGCCCGGCGGCGGATTTTCGAAACGCGCCGTCGAGATCGGTCCCACACTGGGCTATAAACTCGCCTTCACCGTCAACCAGCGCGGACCGGTGATGTATAACTGGATTCCGCAGGCAGATGCCGTCAACGCCTCGAACCCACTTGCCATCCCGGAGACGCCCGCCGGAAATCCGCTCATGACCCTGCCTCGCTACTGGAGCGCAAACGCCCGCGATAATATCGGTAACGTAATTGCGATGGGCGACGAAGCCGCCGCCTATGCCCAGCAAAGCAGAGGCGTGGAATTTGAATATTACGATATCGTCTGCGCGCCGGCGTACGGACCGATCCCGTAAATTCTGTAGGTCACGCTTTCAGCGCGACAATTTTGTCTACGAACCAGTCAGGCTAAATACCCTTAATGGGGCACTTAGCCTGACCTACAGCGTTCTTCACAATCCAAGTTGGTTTACAATCCTCTTATATGCAATCCACTCGAAAACCCTATTACGAGATTCTCCTGCGTTTCACGATCCTCTTTTCCATCGTATCCATCCTGGTCTCATGCCAGTTGAATCAAACCCCTGTGGAAATTCCAGCCTCCACATCCCTGCCGGTCGAACCGCCGCTCCCCGGCATGTTCAAAACCGAATTATTGAACCCGCTCGACACGCCGTATGACTATATCGAAGAGACCTGCCGGTATTTGCGCAATAAATGGAATCCGCTCAATGCCGCGCCGGGGACGGTGGTCATGATCGTCCTCGTCAAAAACATCAACCCCGGCACAGGCGACTTGCCAGACAGCGTCAGCGTAGTCGAATTCTTCGAGTTGATGGACCAGCTCCGGGCGCAGGGATTCGAAGCGATCAACTCTGATCAACTCCAGGCATTCATGGAGCGCAACGTCGAAATCCCGCCGCGTTCCTTCCTTCTAATCCAGGACGGCAACCAAAGCGTGGAGTATTACGATAAATATTTCCGCGAATATTTTTTTATGTACGGTTGGACGGTGACAAATGGCTGGGTGAGCGAACGCGAGGTGGACGCCACCCTGCTGGCTGAAAATTTTACGCTTGAATACGAAGGCTTCATTGACCATCAGGCACGTGGAATTACGCCGGACGCCCGCCTTACAGACGACTCTGCCAAGGTTATCATTGCCCGTGAACTCCAGGGGTCGTTGACCGGGTTTGCAGATCAGTTCGGCAAGACCCCAACTGCCATCATCTGGCCCAACGGCGGGTTTGGGATGCGCCCCATCGAAGCCGCGCGGCAATTGCGTTTCAAACTGGGCTTTACCAACAATATGCGCGGACCCATCATGTACAATTGGGTGCCGCTTGGTAATACGCCGGACCCCGAACGTTCCGGTTTGACCCCTGAAGGACTTATCGGCGACCCATTGATGACCCTGCCAACCTATTCCCCACAGGAGGCATTGGCAGCCATTGACACGGTACGCGCCATCGGCAAAGCCGCCGCAGACCATGCCATGTCCAACATGTCGGCGGAACATAAATATTATGAAGTCGTATGCGAAGAAGAATACGGGCCCATGCCCACCCCGTAATATTCAAGGAGATATTCCATGACAGATTGCATCTTTTGCAAGATCATCAACGGCGAACTGCCCAGCACAAACCTTTATAACGACGGGCAGGTAACCGCCTTCCGCGACATCCACCCCGCCGCGCCGACGCATATTTTGATCGTTCCCAAAAAACATATCGACTCGATTAATTTGTTGACCGTGAATGATGAACCGTTGATCGGTCATCTCTTTTTCATCGCAAAACAACTTGCCGCGCAGGAGGGCATCGCCGAACCGGGCTATCGACTCGTTATCAACACCGGAGCCGAATCCGGGCAGACGGTTGATCACGTCCACCTTCATCTTTTGGGCGGCAGGCAAATGCGAGCGCTCGGATAGAATCGACGAAGCGATCAGCGCAAAAACGGGCTGGTCGTTTTTTTATGAGACCGACCACAGACCGCCGACGAGAGACCGTTTTCGTCATCCACGGTCTTCCGTCGGCGGTCGAAAAGCCACTTAACACGATCAGGAGCCTCCATGCCCGAACGAGACATTTATCTTTTATCCCCGCGTTTGCTCAGCCCGGAGACCATCGCCGTTGCCTTTGCCAAGACCTCGCGTTCGCCCGAATCCTTTCGCGAGATCGCCGCAGAATTGAGCGATGAATCATCGGCGAAATTCCACGAAAAATGGGTTGTCGGCTATGGTCACGCTTCCGTTGCCGAACACGCCGTTTTACACATTGCCTTCGAGAACGTCTCGCGCGTCGCCATCGAAACCATCGAAGGCAACCGTCTGGCATCCTACACTGAAAAATCCACCCGTTACCAAAAATGGGGCATGGATGATTTTACGATTCCGTCGGAACTGGACGGACATCCCCTCCGCGCTGAATTTGTGGAGACTGTGCGGCTCCTTTTCTCGACCTATGCTGAGTCGCTCGAACCGACAAAGAATCTCATCGTCGAGCGGACTCCGCGCCGCGAAAATGAATCAGATGAAGCCTACGACCGCCGCATCCGCTCGCAATATGTGGACAGATGCCGCTTCCTTTTGCCTGCCGCCGCCAACGCCAATGTCGGCATGACCGCCAATGCCCGCGTGATCGAGATGACCATCCGCAAGATGCTTTCTCATCCGCTTGCAGAAGTGTATCAGATCGGCGAGAAGTTGAAGGAAGTCTCAAAAAACTAGACGCCGACACTGGTGAAGTATGCGGATGCGAATGAGTATGCGGTGGAGACGATAAAGCAGTTGGAAGGTCAAAGGCCAAAGGTCAAAGGTCAAACATCGGATTGGTGCGCCTTGATCGACTACGACAAAGACGGCGAAAAGAAAATTCTTGCGGCGGCTTTATATCGTTTCGATGAAATTCCCTACGCCAACGCGCTGACGTATGTCAAATCACTCAAGAAAAAAGAACGCGAAGCGCTGGCAGAAACCCTGCTCGGGAAACTTGGCAAATACGACACCCCCCTGCGCGAGCTGGAATATTCGATCTACACCTTCGATCTCGTCATGGACCAGGGCGCTTATGCCGAGTTCAAACGTCACCGTATGATGACGCAGACGCCGCAGAGACTGACCACCAGGCTTGGGTGGACGACTCCGTTGCTTATAACGGAGGCAGGCTTCGGGTCCCGTTATGAGGCGGCGATGGAAGCGGCGTCAAATATGTATGAAAAACTCCACGCATTCAATCCTGATGTTGCCCATTACGTAGTCCCGAACGGCTTCAACCGCCGCGTGCTGGCGCAATTCAATCTGCGTGAGGCGTTCGCGTTCTGTCAATTGCGCACCGCCGCCAACGCGCATTTCTCCATTCGGCGTGTGGCGCAAAAAATCTACGAGGATATTTCGCGCGTTCATCCGCTGCTATCCAAATACATGAAACTGCGGGAAGAGACCTGGCAAAGCGTGGAAGAAAAATTTTTCTCCAAAATTTAACGCAACGCTCATACCAAAAACCTCCGAGGCATGTACCTGGGAGGTTTTCATTATCCCGTCCGTGGTCAACCGTCTACGGTCTATCCACCTTTAATCGTCGTCTTCGTCCTTCTTCACCACACCGAATGCCGCATCAATGCGCTCCAAGACTTCAGGGGTCAATTTTTCGACGAACTCGGCGGACTTCATATTCTCATGCACCTGTTCGGCGCGGCTCGCGCCGGTGATGACCGTGCTGACGAAGGGATTCTTCAAACACCAAGCCAATGCCAGTTGTGAAAGAGTCGCGCCGATCTCCTTTGCGATCGGTTCGAGTGCGGCGACTTTATTAAGCCGTTCCGGGTCGGTCAGACGGCTGTGCAGCCATTCGTACCCTTTGAGGCCGCCGCGGCTGTCTTTGGGAATGCCACCCTGATATTTCCCTGAAAGGAGTCCCGAAGCCAGCGGGCTCCAGGTTGTAGTCCCATAACCATAATCGGTATAGAAGCGGACATAATCCCCTTCGAGCCGTCCACGCTCGAAAAGATTATATTGCGGCTGTTCGACGACCGGTTTATGCAGGTGATGCCGCTCCGCGATCTGTATCGCCTCGATGATCTCCGAAGCCGCCCATTCAGAAGTGCCCCAATATAACGCCTTGCCCCATTCGATGATATTATGCATCGCCCAGACCGTCTCTTCGATGGGGGTCGTGCCATCGGGGCGGTGGCAATAGATCAAATCCACATAATCGAGTTGCAGGCGTTCCAAAGAGCCGTTGATGCCTTCGATCAAACGTTTGCGGTTGAGGGTGTTCTTTTCGTTCACGCCGTCGTTCAAACCCCAATAGAATTTTGTGGAGACGAGATAACTTCCGCGCCGCCAGCCCAGTTTTTTCAACGCCGCGCCCATCACCTCCTCCGACCTGCCGCCCGCGTACACCTCGGCATTATCGAAGAAGTTCACGCCATAATCATAAGCCGCCGTCATGATCTTCATGGCGGCATCCACGTCCACCTGATTCTTGAACGTGACCCACGAACCAATGGATAACTCGCTGACCTGCAAACCCGTCCTGCCTAGATGACGATACTTCATTGTTCCTCCGTTTTAAATATGCGTATTCGGCGGTCTCCCCGGACTGTTCGTCCAGGACAGGCTACCGCCGGTATTGCGCTGGAGAGCGCAAACTACGCGCTTTTGGCTCAATTATAATCACCCCATGCGAAAAACATTGCTGGCATGTTTGCTTCTCGCTTCCTGCATTTCATCCCCAACCGAAACCACAGACGCGCCGCTTCAACCCACCCTTACCGGCACACCCCAGGCAACTCTCACGCCAAACGTTCTCGTCATCAACGATACCCCCATCCCAACCAACACCTTGCAGGTTTACATCATCGAAGAAGGCGACACCCTGAGCGGGATCGCGGAGAAGTTCAAAATCCCTCAATCGGAATTGATTGCGGCGAACCCGGATGTGAACCCAAATTCGCTCCCCATCGGTGGGACTCTCTTCATCCCAGACCCTTCCGCCCCTCTCGCCGCCGCCTCGACCCCCGCGCCCGCGCCTGTTC
>DAOTXI010000320.1:0-1755 GCA_034435475.1 Anaerolineales bacterium | reverse complement strand
CGCCCATACCCACCCAACCCCAGGGCAATGGGACCATGATCGCGCAGATCACCACGAACGCCTTCGATGGCAGAGCGCCGTTGAGAGTCACCTTCCGGGCGGACTCCTCCTACGTCACCTTCCCGGATGGGTCAGTGGAGACCTGCAAGTTTGCGCATGTATGCTCATACACATGGGATGTTCGCGAGAAAAATGGCGCAATCATCCACGGACCAGAGCTGGGAGGAAGCGAGTTCAGTTATGAGTTTTCGAGAAAGGGTGAGTTTATCGTGGTCGTTTACGTCTGCCGCGGGCAAGCATGTAATTACACCTCTGCCAGCATTACAACAAGGTGAAAACCGAATTATTACTGCCCGTCCCTGCCCCCAAGCCGGGACCACGCCCAACCAACTCCCGCGCCGGCCAGGAGCGAATAGGGAATCTGCATAATTAGAAAATATCTTTGCCACGAAAGCGGGATCAACAGAAACAGCAGGATGGCAGTGACAAAGAACAGCAAGAAGATGAAAAGACTTTCGCCGGTGAAGTTTTTCATCAGAGCCAACCCGCCAATCAATGCGAGGACAAGGATGATTCCATCCAGCAGGAGAGACCCGGTCCGCCCGCCCAGCCCGGAGCGTTCGTAAACGCCGATCAATTCGTGATACGGCGGGATGTCGAAATTCGCCATTTCCATGTACATGACATCCGAAGAGATTGTGTTCTCGGCGAGGAAACCCAGCCGGTTCTTCATTGAGTCCGCTTCGAATTGATTTGCATCACCGATGACCGCGCTCTGCCCTGCAACGACGCCTGCGCGGGTCTTGAGCATGGCGAGCACCGGCGTTTGGATATCGCCCCACAATACCGGGGAACGGGCGCTCATGCCTGCGATGAGGAAAAGACCGGCAACCGCAAGCGGAATTGCCAGACGGTCAACTTTCACAAGCGGCAATTGGAAGAGAACGAGCGCAAAGCCGATAAGAAGAAATGCAGTCTCCCACCAATCCCAAAATACGGGCATGAATAATAAGAAGAAAGCGTAAGCAATGCAGGTTGCGACAAACAGGTAAAGAGCATTTAAAAGGAAGAACCTAAAACCCGCTTTATGAAGAAATGGGGTCAAGCCAAGCGCAAGATAGACGGCAGCCAGGGTTGGGGCTGTATCCTGTTTGGCGGCGAGGGTCAACCCGCTGGCAATGCCGAGGAAGGCGTATTGACGCCAGCGCATTTTCATCGCTTGAAGATTTTGCAAAATGAATGCGGCAACAAAAACTGTCAATATCAAAAAGAAGAACTTCGGTCCTTCCTGCATGGCGCGGCGGATATTGACAAGGACAGCGCCCTGAGTGGCGAATGCCAATGCCGCACCCCAGGCAACAACCCGCGAAGATGATAGCCTAAGCGCTGCAAAGAAAAGCAGAATTACACTCCCCGCGCCCATCAAAGCGGATACAGCCCTTCCCATTATCAAAAGCCGCGGCGTGGGCATCTTGCCCATCTGGATGTTGTCCTCCCACGTCTCACCCCACAGCCATTTTTCAATGGGGTCGTCATTATCGGTGATGTCGCGCAAAAAGCCGATGGAATAGGCAAGGATCGAGCCGGTGGTCAGGCGCAAATATTGTTTTGGGTTTCCCTCCGGCGTGTAAAACACGCTCTCGAAATCGCGGTTCTTCACCACCCGGTCATAGTCTTCGCTCAACCAAATGTAAGCCGACTCATCCCCGTGGAAGGGCGTCCGGGAAACCCCGGCGAGGATGTAAAGAACCAGAC
>DAOTXI010000319.1:0-1514 GCA_034435475.1 Anaerolineales bacterium | reverse complement strand
CACCCAGTTCGTCCTTGATGAGCGCAAGAATCTTCTTTGGGTTGGCGAGCAGGTCTTCGAGGTACTTGATGGTCTCCGATACCTGCTTGTGTTCCTCTTCGATCTTCCAACGCTCGAGCGCGGCGAGACGACGCAATTGCATGTCCAAAATCGCCTGCGCCTGCAACTCGCTCAGTTTGAATTTCGTCATCAATGCCGTTTTGGCTTTGTCGGCATCCTCCGCCTCGCGGATGGTCTTGATGATCGCGTCAATGTTATTGAGCGCAATGAGATAGCCATCCAGAATGTGCAGGCGGGCTTTGGCTTTGTCCAGATCAAATTGCGAGCGGCGGGTGATGACCGTTACGCGATGGTCAATGAAAATTTGCAGCAGACGCTTGAGCGGCAGGGTGCGCGGCTCGCCATCCACCAGAGCCAGCATCTGCACCCCAAACGTGGACTGTAACGCCGTGTACTTGTATAACTGGTTCAAGACTTTCTTTGGCTGCGCCCCGCGTTTGAGTTCGATGACGATGCTCATACCACGCTTGTCGGATTCGTCGCGCAGGTCAGAGATTTGGTCAATTTTCCCCTCACGGACAAGTTCCGCGATCCGCTCGATCAGGCTGGATTTGTTGACCTGGTACGGAATCTCGGTGATGTTAATATAGTATTTGCCCGCTTTCTCTTCTTCGATATGGGCAATGCCGCGCATCACGATGCGTCCGCGCCCGGTGCTATACGCCGAGTTGATGCCCTCCGTCCCCACGATCATGCCGCCGGTCGGGAAGTCGGGTCCCTGCACGAACTTCATCAGGTCTTCGACGGTCACATCTTCGACGTTATCGTAATTTTCGATCAGGTGGTTGATTGCCCCCGCCAACTCCCGCAAATTCTGCGGCGGGATGTTGGTCGCCATACCCACGGCAATGCCCGAAGCGCCGTTCAACAACAGGTTCGGAAGGCGAGCCGGAAGAACCAAAGGCTCCTGCAAAGAATCATCGAAGTTAGGACCGAAATTGACCGTATCCTTTTCGAGGTCCGCCAGCATCTCCTCCGCCATCTTTTGCAGGCGGGCTTCGGTATAACGCATCGCGGCGGGCGCGTCGCCATCCACCGAGCCGAAGTTCCCCTGCCCGTCCACCAGCAGATAGCGCATCGAAAAATCCTGCGCCATGCGCGCCATGGATTCATACACAGCCGAGTCGCCATGCGGGTGATACTTGCCCAACACTTCACCGACGATACGCGCCGATTTTTTGAAGGACGAATTCGAACGCAATCCCAACTCATGCATCGCGTACAAAATGCGCCGATGCACCGGCTTCATGCCGTCGCGGGCGTCGGGCAGGGCGCGCGCCACGATCACACTCATGGCGTAATCGAGGTACGCCGAGCGCATTTGCGCGTCAATGTCCACAGATTCGATATTTCCAGCGATCATTGTTTCTTCAGCCATAGGGGTCCTTTTTGGGTTAAATCGCCGCCATTTTTGCGGAAAACAGGCATAAAAAGACACGAAGGCGGGTCAAAAC
>DAOTXI010000318.1:0-4711 GCA_034435475.1 Anaerolineales bacterium | reverse complement strand
GCCCTTCGTTGGCGTATATCTTGGCGGGCAGCGGCGTGGTGTTGGAAATTTCCAGCGTAACAAAACCCTCCCATTCAGGCTCGAAGGGAGTCACGTTCACGATAATTCCGCATCTTGCATATGTTGATTTCCCAAGGCAGACCGTCAACACCTTGCGCGGAATGCGGAAGTATTCCACCGTTCTTGCCAGCGCAAATGAATTCGGCGGAACGATGCAGACATCGCCCGTGAAATCCACCATCGAATTGGTGTCGAAATGTTTGGGGTCTACCGTCGCCGAAAAGACATTTGTGAAGATCTTGAACTCGTTCGCCACGCGCACATCGTACCCATAGGACGATACCCCGTATGAGATCACGCCCTCGCGCACCTGCCTGTCCACAAACGGCTCGATCATCCCCTGTTCCAGCGCCATCTTGCGAATCCAGTGATCGGGTTTCAAACCCATGCTCTGCTCCTTAAGTTTTTTTCATTTTATCAAAAATGAAAGCCGTTCGCCGGTAAAAAATCTCTTTGGTATACTTTTGGAATATGGCAGAAAAAACCTACCGGCAAACCATCAACGACTGGCGCAGGGAACGGAACGAGACCATCCGCAAGGATAATAACTGGCTCGCCCTGGCGGGTTTGTATTGGCTCAAACTGGGCAAAAATCAATTTGGCTCCGACCCCGCCAATGAAATTCAACTCCCTGAACGCGTGCCGCCCAGCATCGGTCAATTCGAGTACAACGGCAGGTCGGTCTCGCTTCGGACACATCCCGGTCAGAAGGTGATCGTCGGTGATGCCCCATCCGAATTTGCCCTCCTCGAACCTGATATTTCCGAGAAGCCGAGTTTCATCAGGCTTGAAGGATTGCAGATGGTCGTCATCCAGCGTGGAAACCGGATGGGAGTCCGCCTGTGGGATAACCAGAACGGGAGGCGCGATTCCTTCCCCGCCCGGACCTGGTATGACATTGACGAAGCCTTTCGCCTTCCCGCAGTTTTTACTCCCTATGACCGCCCAAAGATGTCCTACTTCCCAGACCTGACCGGTGAAAAAGCGGAATTTCCAGTGGAGGGTTTTGTCACTTTTGTCTTAGACGGAACCACACACCAGTTGGACATCAACAAAGAGGATGACGGAACTTTCTTTCTCCGCTTTTGGGACACCACCAGCGAAACCGAGACCTATCCCACCGGTCGTTACTTGATTGCCGATGTTGACGCCGACGGAAAAATGTTCCTTGACTTCAACAAAGCCTATAATCCCCCCTGCGCTTTTACAGACTTCGCCACCTGTGTCTTTGCCCCCGAACAAAATCACCTCAGCTTCAAAGTAACAGCGGGAGAGACCTATCCGCGCGAAGTATTCAAATAAACAGGTATGGCGAACCCAAACTGGCGATAAAAAACGCCGCTCAAAGCGGCATTTTTTATTGGACAAAAAGATTCAAAAAGAATTCCGGCACAAAGTATTCGCCGATGCCAAACCCCCACTGCAAAACACAACAGAGAATCAACGCCGCCAGTCCGATGCCAAGGATTAAATAATCCCCGGCGGCATATTTCAAATCGTCCTTGACCCAGGTGCGCGGTTTGGTGCCGAATGCCCGCAAGTCCATCGCGTCAATTACCTCTTCCCCAGTGACCGTGGATTGCATCACGACCGGGATGATCAAAGGCGCGAGGCGGCGCAGGCGCGAGGCAATGCCGCCCTTGAGTTTTTCCATTTCGTAACCGCGCGCGCGTTGGGCGTCCATGGTGATCGTGAAATCGCGGGCAAAGGTCGGCAGGAAGCGGAACGCCAGGTCCATGGTGAAAGACACCTTGTCCGATGCGCCCATGCGCTTGAACGCCGTCCCGTAGATATTCGGATCCATCGTATAAGGGATGGGAATGGCAAGGATCGCCATCGTGATCATGCGGACCATTTGGGTCAATGCGAACCAGATCTTGGAAACCGTGACGGGAATATCCCAACCGATATCGGTAAATGGAATCTTGATTGGGAGTTCGAATACGACAGGAGAAGGCAGGTTGGTCACCGAGGAAGGACCGCCGCGCCCCGAAAGCAGACCGTTCAATCCAACGATGAAAAATACCAGGATGAAGATGTACAGCCACGCCCGCTTTACATCCTTCCACTCGATGCGCGCCATCAGGTACAGGGTCAGCGCAATGGCAAAGACCGGAAGAATGATGCGCAGGTCCCAGATCTCGGGGATCGTCAATGCAAAGATGATGCAAAGCATGAAGATGAGTCTGGTGCGCGGATCCAGGCGTTGAATGAACGTATCCCGGCGGCGGTACTTCCAGGTGACCAACATGTGATTTAGCGACCCCGTCTCGAAGCGACGGCGGCAAAGGCGACCATCAGAATCGGCAGGAGCACGATGGTGACAACCGCATTCCCGAGAAACGCCGGCACAAAGTAGCCGAACAACGCGGTGTTAATGTCAATGCCGCCCGTCATCATCTCTGCCAGCGAGGCGAATAGCATACCCACGGCAATGCCGATCAAGCCATAGATGACCGCCTTGATGATGTTACTCTGGGCGCGAAAATCGGTGATTTGTGACATCACCAACCCAGCAACCAGACCCATCAGTCCGTTGCCGAGACTCCAATGCCAATAAAAGCCCCAGCCGCTGATGGCGTCGCCCAGCGTATTGCCAATGAAGCCAGCCAGCAGACCGACCCAGGGACCGTACGCCACGCCGAAGAAGATCAACACAGCCACTGCCGGGCGGAAGGTGATATTGCCGGCAGCGGGAAGGGGGAAGATATTGGTAACCCATGAAAGGACGCCATATAACGCCGCGCCGATCGCGCCGTAAACGACCTGACGGGTTCCAAATTCCCAGGTATTGCTGTTGCTCATGATTTCTCTCCTTTTTTGTTTATTAACAGATTACGACAAACGCTGACCCTGAATAAATTAACCCTGCAATGCCATCTGCGTTGCAGGGGATTGCACTACTGCATATATGTCGCCAATGCTTCAGCAGGCAGGAATTGCCCGGTGCGCGGCAACAGGTCGAGATTGAGCCGTAAAAGAGAGGTGGGACGCACGCGATATTTTCTCAAAAGGTCTTCGTCTTTCAAAACATCCTGCGGTTTCCCGTCCGCAACGATGTGCCTGTCGCCGAAAAGCAGCACGCGGTTGGCGTAGGTCACGGCAAGGTCGAGGTCGTGAGTGATAAAGATTGTGGCGGCAAAATTTGCGGTCAGAATCGAGTTCTCGCTGTCGGCGGGGTCGCATAAGGTGTTCATGAAGCGGGTGTAATTTGCAAAATCCTGCCCGGCGGTCGGTTCATCCATGATGAGAATCCTGGAACGCATCGCCAGTACAGCCGCAATCGTCGTCCGTTTTTGCTGACCGAACGATAACCCCAGCGGCGGATATTCCTCGAAGCCCTTCAAGTTGACCGTGGAGACGCTCTCCTCGACAAATCTTGGAATGAGCATCGGGTCGAATTCTAGATTTTTCGGGCCAAATTCCAATTCCTCGCGCACCGTCGGCGCGTAAAGCATATGGGTCGGGCTTTGAAACACATACCCCAGCGACCGCGCGATCTGCGCAACGCTCATCTTGCGGGTATCCTTCCCTTCGATCAACACCCGCCCCTTTGTAGGTTTGAGCAAACCAATGGAATGTTTTACCAGCGTGGATTTTCCCGCGCCGTTTGGTCCCAACACGGCAATCAGGTCACCCGGATAAACGCTGAGATTAACTCCATCCAGAATCAATGGGAGGTCGGAATCGTATTGGAAACTGACACCCTCGAAGACGACCAAAGGCTCGCCTCTTTCCCCGCCCTGTGGCTTGGGCGCCGGGACCTGGGTATTGTTCAAGCCCTGAATCCGTTGCACGACCCACGGCGCCGGGAGTTTGACCTTTGTGTGGTCAATTTCTTTCGGCAGGCTTTGGATCCCGCCCAGATACTTGACCTTGCCTTCCTCCATGTACAACATACGGTCTGGCTTGGCGTCAATGGCATCCTCGACCCTGTGTTCTACAAGGATGACGGTTTTGCCCTCATCTGCCAAACTTCGGAAAACCTCCAGGGCTTCATGGGCAGATGCGGGGTCGAGAGAAGCGAGGGGTTCATCCAAAAGCAAAATGGACGGATTCATCGTCAGGACGCCCGCCAAAGCCACCTTTTGCTTCTCGCCGCCTGAGAGGTTGAACGTTTCGCGTTCGCGCAAATATTCGAGATTGAGGCGTTTCAGAGCCTGGTCCACCCGCGAAATAATCTCGCCCCGTGGCAGACCAAGATTTTCAGGGCCGAATGCGATCTCGTTGAACACATTGCTGGCAACGATCTGGCGTTCGGGGTCCTGCAGAAGCGTACCCACGACCTGCGCCATTTCAGGAATAGGCATATCGGAAACTTCGCGCCCATACAATAATACTTTTCCGCTGCGCTCCCCACGGTAGCTGCGGGGGATCAAGCCGTTGATACAGCGCGCCAGGGTGGTTTTGCCGCATCCGCTCGAACCGGCAATTAATAACAACTCGCCCTGTTTCAACTCCAGAGAAACGTTATCCAGAGCCAGTTCAGGGCGGGTTTTATATTTAAATGTCAGGCTGTCAATGACGAGAGGTTTGTCAGGCATCGCGCCTATTTTACCCGGAAAGAAGCACTTCTACCATATCGCCAACGGCGGCGTTTAATTTTTCCTTCGCGCTTCCGTTGACCACGGCGATCTCGAGGTAATCTTCG
>DAOTXI010000317.1:0-16418 GCA_034435475.1 Anaerolineales bacterium | reverse complement strand
TTACGCCCGCAATCTGGAGGTAGATCGCAAATATTGACAAGCCAAAAGAAAGTATGCCGGTGCAGATACCTACAAAGGGGATCGCGCCAAGCAGGGATAAGATGGAGGTGACAAGTGTCAGCGGGAGGGAGATCGCGCCAAACGCATAAGCAAGTTTGTCGTAGGAACCAACACCGCCGAATAACTTGGCGATCCATTGGACGATGGCAACACCAATGGCAAAGAACAGGATGGAAAGCAGACCGGCAACCGGCGCGGCGCAGATCCCGCCGACGAGAGAGGCGAGTACCGAACCGATATCGCCTGCGGGTGCGGCTTGGGGCATGTATTCTTCAAGACCGGGAATTGGGAATTGCTGCGTTACACCCATTGCCGCATAAATGGCGCGGACAATCGCCTGAAAGATTCCGGAAATCGTACCGGCTATAAAGACCCAGATGTAGGCGGTCTTGGCAACGGCATCCGAGCTATCGGTGATTTCGATAAAGCTCTGTTCAGAGGGCTTGGTAAAGACCTTCGTCCAGACCTGGAACCAGCCAGCCACGCCGGGCTTGGATTCCATGACAGGGGTATTCGAGGGGATTTGTTCCATTTTTGATTCTCCTTAATGTTTTGAGTTGGCAGATTCAATTTTACGGCAGTTTTGGTCAAAATCAATCGCGCCTGCAAATTTGCAACGAAGCAAATATTTCCACAGGCATTTTGCGCCGGTCCAAATCTTTTTTATTCATACGCATGAGAGAGAAACGAGTCGCAGAATACCGGGAGTCATTAGCGGATACCCAAACGCGTAGAACAAGTCCAATGGTTTTTAACAAAATAATCTAGTAATGTTGCGTAGGGCGCGTTCTCTTACGCGCCTGTTGGCGTTAGAGAACGCCAACTACGCGGTTACGGTATTTATTTGTAAAACTTCATTAGACTTGTTCTACGGTAGAATAGCCGCCAATGGAAATTTCGGAGAAGTTGCAAGGCATTCTTGCCACCCTGCCCACCAAGCCGGGCTGTTATCTGTATCGTAACGCCGAGGGGACGATCATCTACGTCGGAAAGGCGATCAATCTGAAGAACCGGGTGCGGAGCTATTTCCACGCGGACTCCAGTCACGACGATAAAACTCGTCGCCTGGTACGCGATATTGCCGATATTGAATGGATCGTCGTGGGGTCGGAACTTGAGGCGCTCATCCTTGAGATGAACCTCATCAAGAAACACCGTCCAAAGTACAACATCCGTTTGAAGGATGATAAGCGGTATCCATATATCAAAGTGCATTGGAATGAGCCGTTTCCTAAAGTCACGGTCACCCGCCAAATGGAAGAAGACGGCTCTCGCTATTTTGGTCCGTACACGTCGGCGTGGGCTGTGTATCAGACGTTGGAAGTTTTACGCAAAATTTTTCCCTACCTGACCTGTGACCGCGAGATCACGGGCAATGATCCGCGGGCATGTTTGTATTACGACATCAAGTTATGCACCGCGCCGTGTATTGGGGCAATCTCAAAAGACGGCTACCGCCAGATGGTTTCTGACTTAATGGATTTCCTCGGCGGGCATAGCGAAGCGATTGTGGAGAGATTACAACTCGACATGCAAAAAGCCTCCGATGAGATGCGTTTCGAAAAAGCGGCTGCATTGCGAGATCAACTCAAGGCGATGCAGACCATCATCGAACGCCAGAAGATCGTCTTCGGTTCGGACTATGTCGACTCGGATGTGATCGCCATGGCGCGGGCAGACGGCGAAGCCTGCGTGCAGATCTTCTTCATCCGCAGCGGCAAGTTGATCGGGCGCGAGTACTTTATCCTTGAAGGGACGGAAGACACGACCGACAACCAGGTCATGGCGGAATTCGTCAAGCAGTTCTATACCGAGGCGGCGAACATTCCACAGCAGGTCATGCTGCCGCAGGAGATCGAAGAACGGATCATCATTGCGCAGTGGCTCAGGTCCAAACGCGGGGGCGAAAAAGTGGAATTGTTCGTCCCAAACGAAGGACAGCCCAAAGATTTGGTGCAACTGGCAGCGGAAAACGCCACCGAAACCCTGCAATCATTGAAAGCCCAATGGCAGGCGGATGCGCACCGTCAGGAACAGGCGTTGAACGATTTGCAGAGTTATTTGAACCTGTCCGCGCCGCCGAACCGGATCGAGTGTTACGACGTCAGTCACACGCAGGGCGTGGCAACGGTCGGTGCGATGGTGGTCTTTGAGCAGGGTGTGCCATCGAAAGGCCTATATCGCAAATTCAATATTGAAAGCACAAGCATCGGCGAGCCGGACGATTTTGCCTCGATGGAGGAAATGCTCACACGCCGCTTCCGGCGATGGAAAGGCTCACAGGAAAAAGAGTCGGATGTCGGCGCGAAGAAAGATGCGTCGTTTTCCTTCCTGCCAGACCTGATCATCATTGACGGTGGGAAAGGTCAACTCGGCAGGGTTGTCAAGGTGATGGAAGAGTTCGATTTGATGGATAAAGTTCCCGTGGTGGGTCTCGCCAAGCAGGAGGAGGAAATCTTCTTCCCGCATAAGAGTGAACCTCTGCTGCTCCCCCGCCACTCGCAGGGACTCTACCTCGTGCAGAGAATCCGCGACGAGGCACATCGCTTCGGGATCACCGCGCATCGCAAAAAACGCTCGAAGCTGGGTCTTGCCTCCCAGTTGGATTCCATTCCGGGAATTGGTCCCGCCCGCCGCAAGGCGCTCTTGAAACATTTCGGCTCCATGGATAAGATTAGAGAGGCGAGCATCGAAGAGATGCTGAAAGTAAAAGGCATGAACGAAACATCCGCGAAAAGCGTGAAGGCGCATTTGGAATGAAAGAAGTCTGGATCGTAGACGACGATGACGAAATGGCGCGGGTGATCAGCCTGATGCTGAAAGTGCTCGATTACCACTCGAAGCACTTTAATCACGCGCGTCCCGCCGCACAGGCATTGTTGGCGGGTCAACGCCCCGACCTGCTGGTACTGGACATCAACATGCCCGAGGTGACCGGACTGGACATGCTCGAATTCCTGCGCCGCCGCAAGGAGTGGAAAAACCTGCCGGTTATCATGCTCTCCTCCGAAGCCGCCGATGTGATGGTGGACAAAGCCATGAAACTCGGCGCGGACAGCTACGTGATGAAACCTGTTACAATCGAGGAACTCGAGAAGGCGATGGCTCAAGCCTTCTATAAACATCTTGAAAGGTAAGCTGGAATGGCTGGAAGAACTACAAAACGTCAGAAACAAATGGAAAGTGTGGATCAGGCTGTGACGAGGCGGCAGAAGATAGCGCAATATCTTTTCGGCTTCTTCGCCCTGTTGGTGATCCTCTCGATGGTGGTCACCGCTTTCGCTACCTATTAGCGTCTCTTAACCGTTTCTCCCCTTGCGCGGCGCCTCTCTCTGGTGCCGCGCTTTCTTGTGCAAATTTATATGTGCCGCAAAATTTAGTTTGCGCCATCCACTTGCAAGCTGAAGCTTGCAGTACGAACTTAGAGGAACCATGCTCGATAAACTACAAGCCGTCGAAGAACGATACGAACAACTGGGAAATGAACTGCTCGAAGTGGGCAGCGACTATAAACGCGCCGCCGAGATCGGCAAGGAGCGGACGAGTCTCGAGGCGCTGATCGCCAAGTCGAAGGAATACCGTCAGGCAATGAAAAGCCTGGACGAAGCCAGAAGCATCCTCACGTCTGAAAGCGATGCGGAACTTCTCTCCCTTGCCAAAGCGGATGTCGAAGACCTGACTCCCAAAATCGAAGTCCTCGAAAAAGAGATCAAGGGATTGCTCGTGCCGAAAGACCCGCGCGACGACAAGAACGTCATCGTCGAAATCCGCGCCGGGGCGGGCGGTGACGAAGCCGCCATCTTCGCCGCCGACCTCTTCCGCATGTATATCCGGTATGCGGAAGATAAACGCTGGAAAACTGAGATCATGTCTGAAAACGCCATCGGTGTGGGCGGATACAAGGAAGTCATTTTTGAGGTCAAGGGCAAGGGCGCGTTCTCGAAGATGAAATACGAATCGGGCGTTCATCGCGTCCAGCGGGTACCCGCCACCGAGTCGCAGGGACGCATTCACACATCCACCGCCACCGTCGCCGTAATGGCGGAAGTGGACGAAGTGGAAGTGGACATCCCTGAATCCGACATCGAGATCGAAGTCTATCGTTCCTCCGGCGCGGGCGGGCAGAATGTGCAAAAGAACTCCACAGCCGTGCGCCTGTATCACAAACCCACCGGCATTATCGTCACCTGCCAGGACGAACGCTCACAACTGCAAAACAAACTGCGCGCCCTCTCCATTTTGCGCGCGCGCCTGTATGAGATCGAGGAAGCCAAACGCCAGGCAGAACTCGAAGCCGACCGCCGCTCGCAGGTTGGCTCGGGCGACCGCTCCGAAAAGATTCGCACCTACAACTACCCGCAGAGCCGCGTCACCGATCACCGAATCGGGCTGTCCAATTACAACCTTTCCGCCGTGATGGACGGCGACATTGACGAGTTCATTGACGAACTCACCACCCGCGACGAAGCCGGTAAACTCGCCGCGACAGGCGTGGATGAGGATGAGTAATTGAGGACTCCAACGACGGGAGTCGTTGGAGTCAAAAGTCTCCGACTTTTGACTCCATGAACCACAAATGAATGCGGGAATATACCTAAAACGAAACATATCAACCATCAAATCGGATTCCCCCGAACTGGACGCGCAGGTTCTGCTCGCGCATGTGATCGGACGTCCGCGCGCCTGGCTGTCCGCCCATTTGGACGCGCCTCTGACTCAATCACAAATTGACTCAGCCGACCAAGCCTTTTCAAGGCTGAAAGCGGGTGAACCGCTCCCCTACATCCTCGGTCACTGGGAATTTTACGGGCTGGATTTCCACATCACCCCCGACGTGCTCATCCCGAGACCAGAGACAGAATTATTGGTGGAAAAAGCCATTAGATGGCTGTCCGCCCGCCCGTCGAAACGAAGCGTCGCAGACATCGGCACAGGCTCGGGCATCATCGCTGTCACCATCGCCGGAAACATCCCCGATGCAAACATCCTCGCCACAGACATTTCACCCGAAGCAATAGAGGTCGCCAAACGCAACGCCGAAAAATTTCACGTCCATGATCGAATCGAATTTATGGAATGCGATCTGCTCCCTGCGTCAAAGGTCAAACGTCAAACGTCAGACTTTCAACCTTTGACCTTTGACCTGATCTGCGCCAACCTCCCCTACATCCCCACCGGCACCATGCGCGGGCTTCCCATCTACGGGAGCGAACCCACCCTCGCCCTTGACGGCGGCGAAGACGGTCTCGATCTTTATCGCCGACTGCTTAATCTTGCTCCTGCCTGGCTTGCGCCCGGCGGCATGATTTTATTGGAGATCGAAGCCTCGCAGGGCAGGCAAGCCCTCGACCTTGCCGCCCACAAATTTTCCGAATCAAAAATTTCCCTGCATCAAGACCTTGCCGGTCACGACCGTTTGCTTGAAATTGCCATCCATGAAAACTGAAATCGTCCCCGCCTCCGAAATTTCTCGCGCGCTAGACCTCCTCAAACGCGGCGGCATCATCGCCTTCCCCACCGATACCGTTTATGGATTAGGCGCTCTCGCCTTCGACAACGCCGCCATCGAAAGCATTTACACCGCAAAAAACCGTCCGCTCGAAAAAGCGATTCCCATTTTGATCGGGGAACTGAGCGACCTCGAAAAAGTTGGATGCGACATCCCAGACATGGCTCTCCGTTTTGCCTCCCGCTTCTGGCCCGGACCGTTGACCTGCATCATCCCCAAACAGCCGACTCTCCCCCCAGCCGTATCCGCCACTTCCACCGTCGCCATGCGGATTCCAAACCATCCCGATGCGCTTGCCCTCCTCCGCGCGGCTGGACCGATGGCTGTCACCTCGGCGAATATCTCCGGCGCGCAAAGCCCAACCACCGCGCAGGAAGTTTACGATCAACTGCATGGGCGCATCCCGTTGATTCTTGATGGCGGCAAAACCCCGGGCGGAGTCCCTTCCACGTTGGTGGATTGCACGGGCGAGAACCCAGTCATTCTGCGCGAGGGACCGCTAACTATGGAAAATTTAATCTCCGCCCTCAAGTGATTCCTCTCATCCAATGCTTAGATGACGTTCAGGGAACGTTTAACTCGCGTAATATAATAAAAGTTGCATTCTCCTGATGTCAAACCCCCAAACGCTTGGGCAAGCGGCTGGGGGTTTGAGCTTTTAAACGCAAGTAGTCGGCGTTCTCTTACCCCGACGAGGACGTTAGAGAACGTCCCCTACGCATTTATGATAACGGCCAGGTCGGGAACACATCAATATCCAATTCCGAAACATGCCCCAGCGCATAACGGAAATATCCCGCCGCGCCGATCATGGCGGCGTTGTCGGTGCAGAGCGAGAGGGGCGGGATGTGAACGGGAAATTCAGTCTGTCCCTTGAATTCCTCACGCAGGGCGCGGTTGGCGGAGACACCGCCTGCGACCAGGATTTCCTTCGCGCCGAACTCACGCGCCGCATCCATCGTCTTCTTGAACAAAACGTCCACAACAGCTTTTTGGAACGAGGCCGCCATGTCTGGGATCGGGATCGCGTGCCCGTCTTTTTTAATTCGGTTCACTTCATAAAGCACGGAGGTTTTGACTCCGCTAAAGGAAAAGTTCCAGGTTCCAGCGAGCCAGGCGCGGGGGAAGTTGAAGCGGTTCGGGTCGCCCTCCTCCGCAGATTTTTGGACGGAGGGTCCGCCGGGGTAGGGTAAATCCAATAAACGCGCCACTTTATCGAAGGCTTCGCCCGCCGCATCGTCGAGGGTCGAGCCGAGACGTTGATACGTCAAATGGTCGGTCATCAGGTTCAATTCGGTATGACCGCCGGAGACGAGCAAAGCCATGAGCGGAAACTGCGGTTCCGGGGGCGCGTCTTCATCGGCGTTGAACACCCACGAGGAATAGATATGTCCCTCAAGATGATTCACCCCAACAAGCGGTTTTTCAAGCGCAAGCGAAATCCCCTTAGCGGCGTTCATTCCAACGATGAGCGACCCGGCGAGACCCGGTCCCTGTGTGACAGCAACGGCGTCTATATCGTTGAGCGTGAGGTGGGCTTTTGCCAGCGCATCATTCACGACCGGGACGATGCTCAAGACATGCTGGCGCGACGCCACTTCGGGGAAAACCCCGCCGTAACGGGCATGGATGTCCATCTGCGACGCCACCACCGAAGAGAGCAGGGCGCGTCCGTTTTCGATGACGGCGCAGGCGGTCTCGTCGCAGGAGGTTTCGATGGCTAGGATTCGGGCGGGTTTGAGGTCGGACATGTTTAGCTTTCGGAGTCAAAAGTCTCCCGACTTTTGACATCCAATGTCGGGAGACATTGGACTCCTTTATGGTTTCCACTTCTTCATCGGCAGGACAAAATCATAGGGGTATTCCGCCAGCTTTTCCATCACGCCGTCGGGGCGCACCCAGAGCGTATCTTCGATGCGGAAGCCCATCCCTTTTTCGGGATAGTACAAGCCCGGCTCCGAGGTGATGATGACGCCGGGTTTGAGCCGCTGGTCGTCGCCCGCTGTCAGTCCGCTGAATGGGCGTTCATGGATGTTCAATCCCACGCCATGCCCCAAACTGTGGACGTAGCCTTCGATGGGAGCCTTGGTATTCATGGGTGTTTGATGTCCCTTGGATTCAAAATAATCGCAGGTCATCTTGTTGTAATCCCTGAACGCCACGTTCAAATCGAAGTTGTCATTCAGCGTGTCGTAGATTTCCTTCACCTGATCGAACAGGGCTTGTGCCTCCGGGGTGGTGTAACCTAAACTCCATGTGCGGGTAAAGTCGTAATAATAGCCGCCGCCCGCCTCGGCTGGATAAATATCGAAGACGATGGTCTGACCGAGGCGCATCAGGTCTGCCGGATTTCCCGCCGAGTGCGGCACGCCCGCATCACGCCCAATGGCAAAGATGAACCCGGAGGGCAGTTCCGCGCCGTACTCGGAAACCCATAGTCGAATCTTCGAGTGGACGTCGCCCACCGTTAGCGGTGTGCCATCCTCGTTCAGCAGGACTTCATCCTCGCGCACATCACAGGACGTCAGATAATCGCGCACCTTCGCCACCACGGTTGTCGTCACCTGCCCCATCCTGCGGATTCGCGCCACTTCGTTCTCGTCCTTCGTTTCCATCGCCCGTAGAAAAATAGATTCATCCCGCGCCTCGCCAGTGAACTCGATATCGGGCATTAATTTCTGGAGATGCTGCAACGCCCCGAATATCGCGCTCACATCATAATGCCCATAAACGCCGACCCGCCCACTCGCGATCCCCGCATCTTCGAACATCAACTTATAGCGCATGGCGTTTGCAAGCAATTGATCACCCCCGGCTTTTTTCAGGGTTTCGTTGTAATCATATTTTGTATAAGGAATCAATTTCAACCCGCTTTTCGCGGCTTCATCGCGTTCCATGTCGTTGAAGAAGTACACCGGCTCGCCGCCGCACTTTTTGATAATGGTGGCATGGCTGACATGCCCGCCCCCGGTCAGGTAATACATGGGCGGGTTGTTCTCGGCGTTCCCGAAGACGATAAACGCATCCATATTGCGGGCTTGCATAATAGCATCCAGGTCTGTTTTCATTGGGTCTCCAAATGGTTGAGGACTGCAAATTCACGAGCGATTATTTCATTCTCGAACTCCAACTGCATAAGCTTTTTCCCGCGCAGAAATTTAGCAGAGACACCGAGCAGGTCATCCGTTTCGCTCAAAAAACTGAGGATGGTCAACGGGCGGCGCGTGACGAGCTTTCCATAAAAAGGGACAGCCAACGTTTTGACAATCATCTCACCAACCGTTCCAGTGATGATGCCGACGATCAAACCGACAAAGCCGCCGAACACGAATGGAAAACCTGCCGTATCGGGGGTCGATCCTTCTGGCGAGATTAGCGTGGCAGGGACAAAGGCGATGACGCCGAAGATGAAGCCAATGATCAAAAATGGAATCAATGTCACTTTGGCAATACTGCGTTCCCTATCCGCGCAGGCTTTGCACATGGGAACCTTCATCTCGATCTCCACAGGCTTGCCACGAACTTTCTCGTTTGTGTTGAACATCAATTTCAAAATTTCTGCCCGCTCCCTGTCGCAATTCACACATCGGTCGGGGAATTGAAACGTTGGCGGCTTTTTCAAGTCGGGGATTGGAACTTGGATGAGCATCGGGTCGCTTCCTCAGCAAACGATGAAATTATACTCAGCAAAACCGCAAACTGCCTTTCTTAAGCAAGACCAAATCTGGGCGGGTTTTCCCCATCATCCCCGTCTCGACCTGAATATTGGGCTATTCCTACAAAGCCCGCTAAAGCGGACTTGCCTTCAGGCAGCATCAGGCGAAGAACGGATTTAGGATTGTTGCCGTTTTACGCCGCTTTGACAAATCCCCCCCACCCTGCTATACTTCGGATCGTTAGTTGACTATTCAGGCGCACAAGCGTCTTTTGTTTGAGAACAATCGTGTTTTGCCAGTGACCGATCTTCGCGAGCAAGTCAGCGAAGGTCTTTTTGTTTGAGGGAAAGACCTGTAGATGGAATCCGCAAGCCTGCTTGCGAAACCACCCCAACACCAACCTTGACTTTAACCGCATAGGCGGTTCTAAAAATTTTACAATCTGTGAGGTATACAGAAAAATTATATGAGTAAAAAGAACAAATTAAGAATCATCCCGCTCGGGGGGCTGGGCGAAGTGGGAAAGAACATGATGGCGTACGAGTACGGCTCGGACATCATCGTGGTGGACGCCGGTATCATGTTCCCCAGGAATGACATGCTCGGGGTGGATTACATCATCCCGGATTATGAATATTTAAAGAAACGCGCGAACCGCGTGCTAGGGCTATTCATCACACACGGGCACGAAGACCATATCGGCGCGGTACAACACTTCACCGAAGATATCCCCGTCCCGGTTTATGCCACCCCGCTCACCCGCGGATTGATCGAAGCGAAACTGCACCGCAACGGCGCCCAGCATAAGGTGCAGATGAAAACCATCAACGCCGGGGAATCCACCCGCATCGGTCCGTTCACGCTGGAATATTTCCACGTCAATCACTCCATCCCAGATGCAGTCGGAATCGGCATCACCACCCCGGCGGGACTTGTCATCCACATGAGCGACTTCAAGTTCGACCAGACCCCCGTGGACGGCTGGCCCACCGACTTTGCCAAACTTTCCGAGTTCTCCAACCGCGGCGTGGATTTATTGCTCTCGGATTCAACCAACGCCGAACGCCCCGGCTGGACTCCGTCCGAGTCGGTCATCCGCCCGGCGTTTGAGAAAGTCCTTACCGAAGCCAAAGGGCGCGTGATCGTGGCAACATTTGCATCGCTTATCTCGCGCGTGCAACAGGTCGCCGATGCCGCCGCCATAACCGGGCGCAAAATGGCGCTGGCTGGCACAAGCATGGTGGATAACGTCAAGATTGCGCGCAAGATGAAATACCTCGACATTCCCGATGAGATCATCGTGCCGATCGAGCAGGCGCAGAATATGCAGCCCCATAAAGTGGTCATCATGTGTACCGGCTCACAGGGAGAACCGTCGTCCATTGTAGGGCGGCTCTCGGCAGGGACGAACCGCCAGTTCGACCTAAAGCAGGGAGACACAATCGTGCTATCCTCGCATCCGATCCCCGGCAACGAAGAAACCATCAGCAAGACGATCAATAGGCTCTTACGCAGAGGCGCGAAGGTCATCCACGACGGAATCGCCCCCATTCACGTTTCGGGTCACGCGGCGCAGGAAGAACAGAAATTGCTCATCAACCTCGTGCGCCCCAAACACTTCATGCCGATCCACGGCGAACTGCGGCAATTGATACGCCATGCCGAACTCGCGCAGCAATTGGGAGTCGAGCCGGAAAACACCATCGTTGCCGAAAACGGGCAGGTGGTGGAACTGGTCGGCAAAAAGATTCTGCTCGGCGAGCGCATCCCCGGCGATTACGTTTTCGTCACCGGCGAATCCATTGGCGACATTGACCACGACGTAATGAAGGAACGCAGCCAGCTTGCCCGCAATGGCATCCTGTTAATTGACATCAGCATTGACAAGAAAACTGGTCGGTTGCTGCACGAGCCCGAGATCATCACCCGCGGCTTTGTCTCGCCCGAAGACGCCGAATCGCTTTTGCCGGACGTCCGCAAACTCGTCATGCGCGCCGTCCATAACGACGGCTTCGACGACGAAAAGGACATTATCAACACGGTCAAGAGTTACCTGCACCAGCAGACCAAACGCAGGCCTATGGTCTTTGTGACCTTGAGCAAGGCGTAGGACAAACTTAAGTTTGTCCTACAATTTTCTGGCAATCTGCCGGTCCACCTTTCCCATTGGGTAATCTTCCAAATCTTTCAACTTAACCCACTTGAGATTTTTCTCTTTGGGGATTTCGACCTTCACACATTTGAATGGATGGACAATCACCCTAAAGTGACTGTACGCATGTTGGACAACTTGCATCGCCTCTTTTTTCCGGACCTTGAGTCGGGTCGCGCCCCTCAAGGCTTTGACCAACTCCCTGTCCGGGTCGCCATCTACCCTCGCGTTTGGGAATTCCCACATCCCGCCTAATAAACCATCTGCCGGGCGTTGACTCAGCAATACCCTGCCCCGCTCCACAATCACCGCCACCGCATGGACGTAGGTCGGAATCTGCTTCTTCGGCTTCATCACCGGGCGGGATTCCTGAGTTCCATTCTCACGGGCTTTGCAAATTGTCATCAACGGGCAAAACAAACAACGCGGATTCTTCGGCAGGCAGATCATCGAGCCCAAGTCCATCAAAGCCTGGTTGTAATCGCCCGCCCTGCCTTTGGGTAAATACTCTCTCGTTAGCTCCCATAATATTTTTTCCCCGGCAGGCGAATCGGCATACTCTTCCAAATCGAACAGACGGGAAAAAACGCGACGAATGTTGCCGTCAAGAGTCGGTTCATCCATTTTGAAGGCAAGTGAGGCAATAGCGCCAACGGTATAACGCCCTATTCCCGGCAGGCTTCGCAAGTCATCCAAATTCCTTGGCAATCTCCCGTTGAATTTCCCGGCGACGATCTTTGCGGCTTTATGCAAATTCCGGGCGCGAGTATAGTAGCCAAGACCTTCCCAGGCGTTGAGAACATCCTGCTCAGACGCAGACGCTAAAGCCTCCACGGTTGGGAATTGCTTCATCCACTTTTCGAAGTACGGAATGACCGTCTCCACGCGGGTCTGCTGGCACATGATCTCCGAGACCCAAACCGCGTACGGATCGGGATGGTCGCGCCAGGGGAGGCTACGTTTTTGCGAGTCATACCAGGCGAGGAGGAGGCTGGAGAGGCGGGGCATGGGGAGGGAGGCGATTGGTAAATTGGGAAATGGTAGATTGTAGATTGGTAGTTTAGTAAATTGGTAGATTGGGTAATGGTGATTAGTGGGGGCTATTCACGATTCATCAGACACTGTTCACGGGCACGATTCTGCCAATGGAGCGGCTTGGTAGCTCACATCGTCAAACGCAATTACGCGGACGGTGAGGAGGTCGTTATCGGAGCAAGCCAGAATGGTGGCGTCCGCGCCTTGTTTGAAGTCGAGCAGTTCTTTTGTGGGGAAGATCAGGTTTTGGTGACCGGAGTTGATCAACAAAAAGCCGATGCGGGGAAAATCCATTGCGGCGTATGCGGGCCACGGGTTCGCGGAGGCAAGCCCCTCGCCCCGGGTGTATTTACGCGGGTAGAGAAGCCGTCCTTCGAGCAGAACGGCATCCGGCTGGGAGAGGAAGGATGCGACATCGCTTGATGCGTATCCCTTTGCTTCGAGTCTGGCGATCATCTCATCCTGTGTGGAGGTATAGCGCGGCTGAACGAATCCTTTTGCAAGCCAGGGGAGGGAGCCGAGGAGGATGAGGAGGGAAAAGGTCATTGGTAATTTGTAATTGGAGATCGGTAATCGGTAATTGGTAATTGGGGGTTGAGGATTGGGATTTGGTTGTGGTTTTGCGCCGAAGAGTTGGGCGGTTACGCCGAAGATTTCGATGATGCCTATTCCAAAGTAGAAGTAAACGACCCAATCAATCGGGAGGTTGTAGCGCCAACTGGAGAAGCGGGCTATGCCGTTGGAGAGGGCGTATCCCAAGTTGAAGGCGAACGGGACAAGCGAAAACCAGCCCAGTTTCTTCCATGCCGCGCCGAAGCCGACTGCGATGACGAAGAGATAGAACAAGACGAGGATGACGTTATACCATTCGAGAGTCCCATCCCATTCGACCCAATACAGATTGATCGGTTCCTGAAAACCGTTGAAAGGTTTGATGAGAGGCAGGGTCAACAAGCCGCCGATCTCGGTGTTGAGGAAGTGCGAAGCGATGAAGTTTGCCACATAGCCGGGATTCTCGAGCGTGAAGGAGATGATCCGCTCGCGGACGCTTTCCTTTTGCGGGTCGAAACCGGCAGGTGTGGCTTTGGCTTCGAAGGAGTATTGGTTGAAGATGATGCCGACCTGGTTGGGATCGTCGAAGGAGAATTTACCGGCGATGGTGTAGTTATGAGTCAACCACGGCAGGACGGTCAGAATTATCCCCGCGGCGAAAACGATGCCGGTTTTAATCCACTCGCCCCATTTGAATTTCATCACGAACAGGACGAGCAGGAAAAGGAAAGGCAAAGTCAGCGTGGACTGGGTGCGGAAGAGCAGGAACAAGCCGAACGCCCCGCCTGCAATCAAAGTCGAGCGGAAGTCGCGCCGTTCCAGCCACCAAAGCACGACGAGGCAGATCAAGACCACACCGAAAGCGGTCGGGAAATCGGTGGTGAAGGTCTTGGAATTTACAACGCGGGTATTGGATGCGATCCATAACGATGTGTATTCGCGGAAGATAGCGAAGAGGGCAATCGTCACACCGGCGGCGGGAGAGTGGATTCTCCTGCCGAGGTAATACAAGGCGACGGGGAACAAAGCCAGAACAAGAACCTGCGCGGTGATGATGGCGGGATAATTTTGCCCGAAAAGAAAATGCAGAAACGCAAGAAAGGTCACATAAAGCGGGCGGGGAGGGATTCCGCCAAAGTAGCCCGTTCCGATTTGCAGGCTTTGGGCGAGGAAGTCGTAAAAACCGGCGTCGGAGTATGGCAGTGGGATGTTTGTGGGCGGGGAGATGGGGGCGTAGAAACTGCTGGCGAGGGTCGAGAGGGGGACGGAGAGCCAGAGGAGGGAGGCGGTGGCGTAGAGGAGGAGGGGAAGGATGAAGGTTGAAAGGTTGAAAGTTGAAAGGTTGAAGGTTGAAAGTTGACGGTTGACGGTTGAGTGGTGAGTAGTGAATGGTGAATAGTGAGTAGTGAATAGTAAAGCTGTAAGACCGATAAGGAGGGCGAGGATGAAGTGCCAGGCTTGGATGGAGACGCCGGGTTCGCCCCAGTAGGCGGTGTCGGGGGTGATGCCGATTTTGGAGATTGAAATAAAAAGAAAGAGGGAAAGAAGAAAGAAGAAGGCAGTGAGGATGGGGAGGAAAAGGGGGTTGAGGTTGGATAAGGTTTGCGGGTGAAAACCGTTTATGGAAAGCAGAAAGTAGAGAGTGGCTTCGAGAGTAAGGAAGAAGAAGAGCCAGAGGAGAGGGCTGAGGCGTTCGTAGTATGGGAGGAGTCGCTCTGGGTTGAGATAACGTATGAGGAAGAGGGTCAAGCCGAGGGCGAGGGAAAGAAGCGCGGAGGATAAAACTGCGGGCGTCGTCCAAAGCCGCTCGAAGCGAGTCGGGTTTCGGCGTGAATAAAGCCCCAATCCAATCCCTGAAAGAAGGATGACCGCCATGACCGCAAGCAGGGCAAGGCGCGCGAGGGAGACGCCTTCAGACGGGACGCGAAGGAGGGCGGTGATTGCGATTAGAGACTGAAATGCCGCGGCGAAAAAATACCACGGCAGGAGGTTGGTGAATTTGGTTGGCATGTTTTATTCGTAGGGGCGACCCGTCATGGTCTTCAATTGCGCTGGAACTCAAGGGAGGGTCGCCCTATTGTCGCGGATTCATCATCGTCGCAGGGCGACCCTTTCTTGCGCGAAAAAGTATTGATTGAGCTGGGCGGGTCGCCCCTACGATTGGGTTTAGAACTGAAACCCCGGGCGGGCAGGGACGACTTTGTAGGAATAATTTTTGACGTAGCCGAAGAGGCGGTCTTGCAGCAAGCCCCATTCCGCAGAGGCAAGCGCGCGGCGCGCTTCAGCCGCGTCGGAGGCGAGCAAGCCCACTTGAATTTGCGGGTATGCGCCGTAGAGAGTTGCCCAGGCTTCGGCGGGCTGCAAGCCGAGCCGTTGCACGCCCGGCACGAACTCGCCAATGACGAACTCGAAATATTCCTGGTCGCGTTCGGCGGCGATATCCCAGGTCATGATCACTTTGACGGTCATATCAACCTTGCTGGTAATCCAGCACGACCACCTTCGTCTCCTGCGGCAGGGACGAGCGCGTGGCTTTCAAGGACGGCTGAGACTCGACCTTGCCCAGCCCCATCTCCTTGAGGAATTTATTAAGCGGTTCGAGTTTGACTTTGGCGGCGTCGGTGGAGTAATGCATGGGGATGACGAGATTCGGTTCGATGACGCTGACGACTTCGGCGGCTTTGGCGGCGTTGAGACTGCTCCCGCCTCCGACCGGGATGAGGAGCACGTTGACCGTCCCCAGGGCTTCGACTTCGCTTTGGGTTGGGACTTCCTGAAGGTCGCCGAGATGCGCGACAGTGATGCCTTCGTAATCGAAAACGTATAAGGTGTTGCGGGTCTTGTCTTTGGTCTTCTTACCGCCGCCCGCGGTCTGGACCGCTGTAATGAACACGCCGCCGATCTCGAATTCGCCCGCGCCGTCAATGACGTGCTGTGCGCCTTTGACCGCGTCGTAATTGGCGTGACCGGGCGCGTCATGGCTGACGGTGACGATATCTGCCTTGAGTTTGAGCGCGTCGTACCCGACCGCCTTGTGATCGAACGGGTCAGTGACGACGGTCGCGTAATTGCGTTCTGTCAGTCGAAAACAGGAATGTCCGTACCAGGTGATTTCCATTCTGCGAGTGCCTCCGGGGAGTATTATACCCGATGGGTCCCGTCACTGATTGCCGCAAGCGCCTGCCGGACGCAGGTAAGGAATGAAAGAAGAAAGGGGAACTTTACGCAAAATCATTCAACCTTTGACCGCCAATGGCAGACCGCGGCGTGCCATCGGCGGTCAAGTTTTGGGAGTTTTGTGTAAGTTCTGAAAGTGTAAGTGAATCGACGCCAATGGTTAATATTGAGTTTCGGAGCGACGAGGTTTCAGGTTTCTGGCGCAGGGCTGCGGTGGTTGTTTTTGGATGCCGGTTGGTATATGATGAAGGCGTACCAGAAAGGAGTCTCTTATGGG